>JAOUOR010000077.1 GCA_029880245.1 Alphaproteobacteria bacterium | reverse complement strand
AGCCATTGCAGATGCCAGAGCTAATCCGGCGGAGTAGCTCTTTCGATATACCGGAGTCATATTTATAGTCGTTTCGCTTTATTTTTGCACAAGGCATGAGGAGCGAAGCGTATAAAACATACGTGAGCGACGAATAACGATGTACAAGAATAAATGGGAATGACTAATGGTTAAGAAGGTCATTTTATATACACTTCTTGGGCTTCTTATCTTGGGCGGTGGCTTATTTGCCAATGAATATATGAAGCTTCGCGCTGAGCTGTTCGAAGTTACCCAGACCAAAAAGGAATATGTTCGGGGCAATCCCGACGGCAATCTGACAATCGTATATTTCAGTGATTATGAATGTCCGGCATGCCGCGAGTTTGATCCTATTTTGAGTGAGGCTGTGAAGGAAGACGGGAATATTAAGCTGGTCCAGCGCCCCTCGGCAAAGGATGAATGGTATATGACGTTGACAGCGTCTGTTTATGCGGCCGGAAAGCAAAATAAATTCGCCGAAATGAATAATTTAATTCTTGAAAACTGGCCGATTTTTTCGGAAGAAAAGCTTTTTGAGCTGGCTACAGGGCTTGGCCTTGATACAAAACAGCTTAGCCGGGATATGAAGAGTAAGGAAGTCAGGCAGGAAATTGCCTCTAACAGAGATTACTTAAAACTTTGGAACCTCCGGGGATTTCCTGCCCTTATCATATGGCCAAAAAAAATACTTCTTCCAGCTAACACAAACGCCATGTCAAAAGAACGTTTATTGGATGAATTTAAGGATGCACGCTCTTTCTTCTAGATTATTTCCGGTATATAGTCATTTGAGATAGTTTCCGGACAAGGCGCGAGCGCCGCAGCGTATAAAAAAACATACGTAAGAAGCAAAGCAACGATGTCCGAAACTAAAATCAAATGACTATAAAATATGCTCATGAAAAAAATTTTAATTATAAATGGCCCTAATCTTAATATGCTCGGCAAGCGCGATCCCAAGCAATATGGCAGCATGACCCTTAGTGATATCGAACAACTCTGCCGCGTTACGGCGGAAGAATACGGTTTTGAGATTGATTTTCGGCAGTCCAATTATGAAGGCGAAATTGTCGAATGGATACAAAAAGCTCTGGGGCAGTTTGATGCGCTGATTATCAACGGAGCCGCCTATACCCATACATCTCTAGCCATTCGTGATGCCTTGGAATTATTGAAAGTTCCTATTATAGAGGTTCATTTAAGCCAGCCCAAAGAGCGTGAAGAATTTCGCCATTTTTCTTATATTGAACGCCTTGCAACTGAAACGATTTCAGGTCATAAAGAACAAAGTTATGTGATGGCACTCAAAAAATTGAATGACATAATCAATTGATTATGGATAAGAGTTGTTTTTAGGCTTTAAGTTTAGTATGCAAGCCTTTAGAATAACGAATTGCAATTTATAAAATATACGGAAAAATATGAAAATAGATTCGAAAGCTATTCGAGAACTTGCGGAACTCCTTGATGATACAGGATTAAACGAGGTCGAAATCAGTGAGGGTGATAAAACCCTGCGTGTGAGTAAAGGCAACGGGACAGTAATCAGCGCGTCCCCCATGCAAGCTTTGTCTATGCCTTCTGATCCCGCAGAGCCTCAACAAGCCAATATGAATGCTCCATCTTCCGTGGCCTCTTCCCATCCGGGCGCTGTAACTTCACCGATGGTTGGTACTTTGTATTTAAAACCTGATCCCAATTCACCGGATTTTGTCAAAAAGGGCGATAGAGTTAACGCAGGCGATACGCTCTTGATTATCGAAGCCATGAAAGTCATGAACCCGATCAAGGCCGAAAAATCAGGCACGATCACCCAGATTCTTGTCGATAACGGGCAGCCCGTAGAATTCGGTGATGTGATGATGGTTATTGAATAAGTCAGGCCGCTTTTATGTTTAAAAAAATACTTATTGCTAATCGTGGAGAAGTTGCCCTTCGGATCATCAGGGCATGCCGCGAAATGGGTATCAAAAGCGTTGTTGTTCACTCCACCGCCGATGCGAGCTCTATGGCGGTGCGGCTGGCGGATGAATCGGTGTGTATCGGACCACCCGCAAGCAGTGCCAGCTATTTAAACATCCCCTCGATCCTAACCGCTGCGACGCTAACGGGGGCGGATGCTATTCATCCCGGTTATGGATTTTTATCAGAAAACGCGCAATTCGCCCGTATGGTGATTGAGCATGGCTTCACCTTTATCGGTCCCTCGCCTGAATTGATCGAGAAAATGGGAGATAAAGTCACAGCCAAGCAAACAGTAGCCGAGCTTGGTCTTCCCGTTGTTCCTGGTTCGAAGGGCGGGGTGGAAAATGCCAAAAGCGGTTTGCAGGATTGTATAGATATGGGCTTTCCCGTCCTTATCAAAGCGGCAAGCGGTGGCGGCGGTAAAGGCATGCAGATCGTCCGCTCGGCAGAGGACTTCACCGAGGCCTATAACACTGCGCGTGCCGAAGCCAAAGCTAATTTCGGAGATGATACGGTTTACATCGAAAAATTTCTGGAGAAGCCCCGTCATATAGAGATACAGGTTTTTGCTGATTCTCATGGCAATGCCGTTCATCTGGGTGAAAGAGATTGTTCTATCCAGCGCCGCCATCAAAAGCTGATTGAAGAAGGCCCCTCGCCGATACTATCCGAAAAATTGCGTGATGAAATTGGAACACTGGCAGCAGAAACAGTCAGGAAATTGGGATATCTTGGCGCCGGCACAATCGAATTTCTCTATGAGGATGGTAAATTCTACTTTATGGAGATGAACACACGCATTCAGGTCGAGCACCCTGTGACCGAGATGATTACAGGGATAGATCTTATTGCCGAGCAAATTCGCGTTGCCGCCGGCGAGCCTTTGAGCGTTAAAAACAGAAATGGTTTTCGTTTTCGCGGACATGCCATAGAAATCCGGATTAATGCCGAAGACCCCGAGACTTTTGCGCCTTCACCCGGAACCATCACACAGTTTCACGCACCGGGCGGGCTTGGTGTGCGTTTCGATAGCGGTGTTTACACAGGATATTCTATCCCGCCCTATTATGATTCCATGATCGGCAAACTGATCATACATGGCCGCAACCGAGAGGAATGTATCCGCAGACTGCTCCGCGCTATTCGTGAAACGGTGATTGAGGGCGTGAAAACTACACTGCCGCTCCATCAATGGATATTACAACAACCCGAATTCCTGAGCGGGGATTATACAATTCACTGGCTGGAACAAAAGCTTGCGGAAAAAGCAAAAAAACAAGGGTAATAAAGACTATCCTTAATTTCATGTATAGTTATTTCTGCTAAAATGAAAATATGCAAATTGTTCTCACCCCCGAAATATTACTGGAAGCCTACGCACAAGGGCTGTTCCCTATGGCGCGCAGCGGGCACAGCCCTTATATAGACTGGTATTGCCCCAAAAATCGCGGGCAGCTTTCAATTACACAGCTTCATATCCCGAAAAAGCTGGGGCGGATGGTTAAAAAGATGGAAATCTCCGGCGCGCCTTATGAGATTCGCATTGATACAGAGTTTGAATCTGTCATGAGAAACTGCGCTATGACCAATGAAGAAGAACATATGCGCAAGGAAACATGGATTAACGAGGACATTATCAAGGTCTTTTGCAAACTTCACGAGATGGGCTATGCGCACAGCGTTGAGTGCTGGCAGGGCGGGCAGCTTACAGGCGGGCTTTACGGTCTTGCCATAGGCGGATTATTTTGCGGGGAGAGCATGTTTTCAACCGCGCCCAATACCAGTAAAGCCTGCCTTATTCATCTGGTCGCCCGCCTTTGGAAAAAGGGCTATAGCGTACTGGACACACAATTTGTGAATGACCATCTCTTGCAATTCGGTGTCTATGAAGTGCCCTATGAAAGCTATCTGGAGCAATTGGAACATGCGCTGCGGCAGGATTGCACGTTCAAAGAAGATGACGAGCCAAGCGAGCCGGAACTGGTGAGAGAGTATTTAGAGGGCCGTTTAAAAAATTCTTAACCACCAAGGCACTAAGGACACCAAGCAGCTCTAGGAAAATGGACAGCGAAGCTGTCTTTAAAAAGCTTAAAAAATATTCATAGCCTGCGGCGCTCAACTCATATGAAATCTTTGAGTCTTTGTGTCTTGGCGGTCCAGACTAGCGGACATCCACGCTGAACTCCCGTTTACGGCTTAATCCTTCACGCTCAACCAAGGCAAGGCCTTTATACGTGCCTTTCATCAACTGGACCTTCCCGATTTTTCTTCCTGTGAAAAAGAATTGGCGGGCGCGATTTTTCTCCATCGTCTCTATGCGTTCATTAAATAACCGTCCTTGCGGGTCATACATCCTCAGTGTAATTTTATCGCCTTTTTCCAGATTATAAAATCCGGCCCAAAAGACGAAAGCAGCGCTATTCAGAGCAATCTCATCGGGGTTTTTCTCCCCGCGTTTAATGGCTTCGAAATCCGGAGCTTCGGGGCGAAATCCTCCATCAAAAATGGCAAAAGGCTCGTAAGCAATCGCGTCATCTTTCCAGAAAGACTTTTTCATCCTACCGCAGCCCTCTGTGCTGAGCATCCCTGTGAAGGGGTCAATAATCCCGCCTTCCCAATGTACGCCGAAATGAAGATGCGGGAACTGGACAAAGCCCGATTGTCCGACCTGCCCTATTTTCTGGCCCTGCCGGACTTTCTGATCGGGCTGGACCACAACAGAATCCTGCTTCAAATGGCAGTACATAGTCTGCAGGCCGTTGCCGTGATCAATCAGCACAGCATTGCCGCATTCTTTGCGCTCTTCCTGAATGTGTTTTAACTCCTCTTCACTTTTCAAATCATCATTCTCTCCATCCCTGATCCGCAGGACCTTACCGCTATCGGCGGCCAGCACATCAACACCCATTTTCATATGATGCACGGAGGGAATAGCAAAATCTGTGCCCTTATGCCCGTCATAGGATTTGGACGTGCATTTAAAATCGCTCACGCTGTCCTTTTGCGGGTCGACATCGACATAATTCACCGTCCAGCAATCTTGTCCCAAAGTGCACTCAAGCGGCAATATGAATTGCGGCTCTTGCGCATAGGCACAAAAAGGCAAAAATAAAAGAGCAAGATATATAAGTTTATTTGACATAGTCTGGTATTCTTGGTTAATCTATTAGAAAGATTACGTTTTTGAGTTAAAAAATGAAAGAAGAAGAAGAACAAGAAAAAAATTTAGTTGCTCTGAGGGATGCTCTGAGATCTAAAAACCGGATTATCTTGATGATGCCGGAAACTCTTCCTGCTTTACAAGACAGTTTTAATATGGGCAGAGTTATGAAAGAGCCACTTCCTCTCATTGCAAATCGCAATAATTCGTCTTTTAAAACTACGAAAACAAAGTGGTGTATTACCCAAACAGAAAAATGGGATGAGTTTCAAGACAAGCTCGATGAGGTAATAAAGAAAATAAAGGATAAGACTTATCCCATTGGTCATTTTCATATTGGTCATGGTGAGCATTTTTATGTATTTCCCCATGTTTATATGCCTCCAACATCTAAACCGAAAGAAAGACAGCAGAAAAAAGACGATATTTTAGTAGACCTTTTGCGCAGCCGCTCTAAGAATGCGGATGAAATAATGGGTTTTCCAGTCTTGCAAAGAGAAAAGGAAGGATCAGCGTGGGATGTGTGTGTACCGGTTGCCAACAGAAAAACTAAGTCATTATATTTTATAAATGTGACGGGTGAGTCTCAGTTAAATCTCGGATTTGAAAAACCTGTACAAGAAGAACCTTCATGTGTACTTACTTAAATCGGCGCTCTTACTTATAAGTCAAATATCACGTCAATATAAATCACAATATGAATTTGCTTAAATCGGCACTTTTGACGAGGTCTTCAACATTTTCACGCACGTACTCGGCTGTAATAACAATCTTTTCCCCGCCGCGGTCACTTGCTGTGAAGCTGATTTCCTCCAGCAATTTTTCTATGACGGTGTGCAAGCGCCGCGCGCCTATATTTTCAACTTGTTCATTGACTTCGAAAGCTAGTCTTGCAATTTCATCAATAGCGTCTTCTTCAAAAGTAAGCGTAACATTTTCTGTGCCGATCAAAGCTTCGGATTGCTTAATCAAGCTGGCTTCGGTTTCCTTTAAGATGCGCTTGAAATCCTCCACCGTCAGGGCGCGAAGCTCCACGCGGATAGGCAATCGGCCCTGTAGTTCGGCCAGCAAGTCCGATGGCTTGGCGGCATGAAACGCGCCGCTAGTGATAAAGAGCATATGGTCAGTTTTCACCGCACCATGCTTGGTCATCACGGTTGTCCCCTCGATTAGCGGCAACAGATCACGCTGCACACCCTCGCGGGAGACATCACCGCCCCGTACATCCTGACGTGCGGCAATCTTATCGATCTCATCAATAAAAACAATCCCGCTTTGCTGAACCATATCCAGCGCATTGGTGAGGACTTTATCCTCATCCAGCAATTTATCGGACTCCTCGGCAATCAGAACCTCATAGCTATCCGCCACTTTCATGCGTTTTTTCTTCTTGCGACCACCAAAAGCCTTGCCGAACATATCGCCCATATTGATCATGCCCATAGACGCCCCCGGCATGCCCGGAATATCCATCATAGAACCAAGAGGGTTACTGCTATCGATAATATCAATCTCGATCTCGCGGTCATCAAGATCGCCAGAGCGTAGTTTTTCACGAAAATTCTTGCGTGTGCCTTCGCCCGACGTGTCACCGACCAGAGCGTCCAATACACGTTCCTCGGCATAAATCTCGGCTTGCGCCTTTACACTTTTGCGCATGTTTTCCTGCGTCATGCGAATTGCTATCTCGGTAAGGTCGCGGATAATGGATTCCACATCCTTGCCGACATAGCCGACTTCTGTGAATTTTGTGGCTTCTACCTTTATAAAAGGCGCATTGGCCAGCTTGGCCAGACGGCGCGCGATTTCTGTTTTACCGACACCAGTCGGCCCGATCATCAGGATATTTTTCGGATAAATTTCTTCCTGCAACTCGGGATCAAGCTGGCTGCGTCTCCAGCGATTCCTGAGCGCTATCGCCACGGCTCGCTTGGCGTCACTTTGACCAATAATATGGCGATCAAGTTCGCTCACCGTTTCACGCGGCGAAAATGATGAAACATAATAGGAGGCTTCTGGTTTTTTTTCGGTCATTTTGTAGGAATTCCGTTATTTTATATATATGAGCTGTTTTTAAAGAAGTTTTCACTAAAATCAAATATAAAAGTAATAGTCATGCGGGTTAAGGCATGTTATTTGTACTGGAATGAGCCTAAGACATAAGGGAATTTTATAATTATGGAATTTACAGACTGGGCTATTTTCTTTGCGCTTGTGCCGTTTCTTCTAGCAATCGATCTCAAACTCTTCAATAAAGGCGGCGATAACATCATCGGCTTTCGGAAAAGTCTGATCTTAAGCGCGTGGTATATTATGGCAGGCCTTGCTTTTGGTGTATTGGTCTGGTGGCATTTCGGCGCAGATCGCGCGATGAATTACTATACGGCCTATGTTATTGAGAAAAGCCTGTCCCTTGATAATCTGTTTGTGATGTCCGTGATTTTCTCGGCTTTTGCCATTCCTAGAGAATACCAGCACCGCGTTCTGGTCTGGGGTGTCATTGGCGTCATTGTCTTACGCGGAATTATGATCGGCGCAGGGGCAAGCCTTGTCCATTATTTTGACTGGACACTATTTATATTTGCCGGAATTTTAATCTTCACAGGCATCAAGATGCTATTCATAAAAGATGAAGACCCCGATGAATTCGAGAATAAACCCCTGACTGTTTTCCTGAAAAAACATCTGCCTTTTACCAGCGATGTCCATGGTAATAAGTTTATGATCAAAGGAGAAAAAGACGGCAAGGCCGTGTGGCTGTTCACCCCGCTTTTTCTGGCTCTTATTGTCATCGAGATTAGCGATGTGATTTTCGCCGTAGACAGTATTCCCGCTGCGCTGTCGGTCACCACAGATACATTTGTTGTTTATACCAGCAATATCTTTGCCGTATTAGGCTTGCGGGCACTATTTTTTGCCGTGGAAAATATTATTGATCGTTTTGATCTCATGAAATACGCGCTCTCCCTTGTACTGGTTTTTATCGGCGGGAAAGTCTTTTATAATGCGTTTTTCGGTCATATAAGCCCCTCGGTTTCCCTTACCATCACCTTAACCGTTCTGGCTTGCGGATTTATTTTCTCCCTTCTCATGACGAAAGATAAGGAAGAAGAAGGAAAGCCCGATCAAGAAACCTAAAGTTTCTCAATGACAATATTATCATTTGTGTAAACACAAATCTCGGCAGCGATTTCCAGTGACTTCTTGGCGATTTCTTCGGCGCTGAGCTTTTGATCATATAAAGCGCGGGCCGCAGCCAGAGCATAATTTCCGCCAGACCCTATCCCGATCACACCATGCTGAGGTTCGACCACGTCACCATTACCCGTCAGGATTAGCGAGGTTTCCTTATCCGCCACAGCCATCAGAGCTTCTAATTTGCGAAGATATTTATCCGTGCGCCAGTCTTTGGCAAGCTCGACGCAGGCGCGGGTGAGTTGCCCGGGATGGGCCTCCAGCTTGGCTTCAAGGCGTTCGAACAGGGTAAAGGCATCCGCCGTTGATCCGGCAAATCCCGCAATAATATTACTATCCCGCCCCAGTCTTCTAACTTTGCGCGCATTGGCCTTGAGGACTGTCTGTCCCATCGAGACTTGCCCATCTCCGGCAATCACAACGTCCTTGCCCTTACGTACAGATATAATCGTCGTCCCGCGCCATTTAGCGGCATCCGCATAATCATTCATCCTGCTGTTCCTTTTTCTTTTTCGTAAATACTCAAGATTTCCATTAGCCTATCATTTTGCTCAGGCGTGCCAACTGAAATCCGTAAACAATCCTTTGTTTCGGGGTTTTTCGAAAAATCCCGCAAAATAATGCCTTTTTCTTTTGCAAAACCATGAAATCCGGATGCATTTTTCATACGTACAAGCAAGAAATTAGCATCCGAAGGGTAAATATGAATTACTTCGCTTGATTTTCTTAACTCTTTTTCCAGTTTTTTGCGATCTTCTATAAGTTTTCTGATGTTTTCCTGTGCTTTTTCTTTAATTTCAGGGGAAAGTACATGCAAGGCCGCCTTCACCGATTCACAAGGAAGCGGGTAAGCATCCAGAGCCTTGGCACGGACTAGCTTGATAAAATCTTCATCTCCGCTGAGAAAGCACCCCATACGCATTCCGGCAAAAGAATAGGATTTTGAAAGCGTACGCAGAATAATTAAATTAGGATGGTCTTGCAGTCCGGGCACAAGCGAGCCTTGAGTAGAGAACTCCGCATAGGTTT
>JAOUOR010000023.1 GCA_029880245.1 Alphaproteobacteria bacterium | reverse complement strand
ATATCGAGAATGTCATTCAAAATACTTAAGAGGTTTTCGCCTGAACTATGAAGCGCTTCGGCATTTTCTTTTTGATCTGCATCCAGGCCGGATAAAAGAAGCATTTCCGCCAGCCCGCTAATGCCATTCATAGGAGTCCGAAGCTCATGGCTCATATTCGCAAGAAATTCACTTTTGGCCTGATTTGCTGCCTCGGCTCTTCTCTGTGCCTCCAAAGCATCAAAACGGATTAATTCCAGCTTATCTGCATATTCCTGCATTTGTATTTCAACACGCTGACGTTCCTTGATTTCATTTTCTGCAATTTCTTTTTCCTTCAACAGTTCTTTTTCAAAATTTTTGCGTCCGGTTATATTGCGCTCAATAGCCGTAAAATGTGTTAGCACGCCCTGTTTATCAAAAATCGGCATAATACTGATATCCAGCCAATACGGATCGCCATCTTTGGTATAATTTTTTAGCTCGCCTTTAAACGGCTTGCCCTTTTGTAAAGTTGATTTAAGGCGGCCCAACGTCTCACGATCCGTATCGTCACCTTGCAAAATACGTGGTGTCTTGCCAATAATTTCATCTGCTTCGAAACCGGAAATTTTGGTAAAGGCTTCGTTTACGTAGACAACCTCTGGCCCATTCTCAAGATCAGCATTTGTTATAATGACCGCGTCATCAGAATTTTTAACAGTTGCCTCCAGAAGCCATGTATTTTCCTGCAAATCCATTGTCTTACCTAATGTTTTGTGAATGTGAAGATACAAGAATATCCGCGTATTTTCTTGACGCTCCAAACAGAGCTTCTACCATTTCAAATAATTCAGTGAACACGATACCTTTTATAATCTTTCTCCTTGCGATAATTTATTGCAGCTAATATTTGGGGGACCATCAAATTTTTTGTCCGTTCCCCTGTATGTAATCTAGAAGCTGATCTTTAATGAATGGTTTTCCGATAAAGCCGCTCGCGCCTGCTTCCAAAGCATCCCTAATATTGTCCATATGGCTTTGACTGGAAAACATAACAACACATGCACCGGGATCATTATGAATAATCCATTGTAAGACTTCATACCCGCTTTTATCCGGTAAATTGACATCTAAGAACACAATTTCCGGCTGGTACATCATGTATTGTGTAAAGGCTTTGTTTGCCGTTGGCGCCGTTATTAAATCACACTCATCTTTTAGTGTGTTACGAACCAGCCACCGCGTCACAGGATCATCCTCTACCAACATGACTTTGGTGTTTTCCGTGCTGATTTTTGTATTATTGATATGTGACTCCGGTACATCAAGTGAGATAAGGCTACCGGCAGCGGACTCCAAATTCCCCTGATCTCCCGATGAATGGCAGAAAATGTTACCATGCCGTTTGAGAACATCTTGTGCGTAAGTCATACCCTCTTTCTCAAGGTCATAGAGCTGATAGTCAACCTGCACAGAACTCTCGGAATACACCAAATTACAGATTTCTTTTCCCGCTTGCTCCAGAACATCCAAGGGGACATTTTTGCACAAAATATGAATGGAGCTGTCCTCACAGAAATAGACACGACCCTCTGCGCCTTTAAGATAGGCCTCAATAAATGATTTTATCCAAAACAGGCATTCATGCCGTAAATCATCACTCATATCGTTAAACATGATTTGTACACAATGCCAGCCTCGCCAGCTTTGCGGGGATTGTCCAATAGAAGAGGCAAGACTTACAAGTTTGGTATCCGCATTGATTGATAAAATATCCATTATGCTACTCCCTGAGTTTGTTTGGCTTGAATAAACGGCGATTTTTTGATGTATTGAAACAGCTTGTCTTTGGTGAAAGGCTTGCCGACAAAGCCTTTTGCACCCTGCTCCATAGCTTTCATGACATTGTCTTTATCACCATGACCACTAAACATCACGACATAAGCATCCGGATCAATTTTGAAGAGTTTTTCAAGAACGCTAAGACCGCTAATATCAGGCAAACCTATATCGAGAAATAAAACATCCGGAGCTTTATTAACATAGGTCATAATTGCACCTTGACCGTCACCCGTAATAAACAAATTCTCGTAATCCTTAAGCGTGTTTTTAACAAGCTTTTGTGTAAAAATATCATCTTCAACGACCATAATCACAGGGCTTTCATGTATATCACGCCGCATTGCAAGCGAACTGACAAGATCTCGATCCAGTTTCTTCAAGGCATCTTCACGACTTATACTTTTCAACTCTTCTTTCTTCTTGTGTGCACGTCTATTTTCCAATATTTTAAAGTTCTCAATCTTCTTCTCGCACATCGTTCTTAATTTCGGCCAATCCACTTTTATCTCAAAAAGGGTCGCCAGCCCCTGCAGAGAAGCTGGCGATAGTTTGTGCTTTAGGTGGGTTAGTAGAAGATAAACTTGTTTTTCCGTAAAGGTTCTTGTTGTTATAAAAATATCATTATCATGACAAACATAAAGCTTTTCAATATCATCAGAAAAGTGCGTTTTTAGTATGTCAATTACATCCTTAAACCAATCCTCTTTGTCTGCTTCAAGATTTGAAAACCTGAGAGTTAAACACCTAGACATTGGCGCGCTCTTCCATAAAGATTTTAAATCCTGTATTAACTGTGTCTCCGTATCTCTTTCTATAACTTTCATAATAATTAGTCCTGCAGTTAGTGGACTCTGTTTACATAATTGCATGAACTGTGCCAGTTGTTAACTCTATATATTTCAATAACTTATGATTTATAAGTTGAAAAGATTCTCAAAATCAAACGTATGATTGTGAGAAAATTCTCATAATCATACAGCTTTTTTAATTTTGTGAAATGAAATAAAAACACAACATCCGGCCATAAGAAAGGAGCCTTCATAGAAGGCTCCTCGCTAAAAATTTTATGTTTTCTGATGAGAACCGTATTAGATTTGTCAGGTTTTTCTAAACAATGACGGTTTCATTAATTGACAATGAATTTTCTATATAGAGATCAGCAACACCATCCGTATAGTGTGCATAAGTTATGCCACTAACATCGACTGTGCCAATATTCGATCCCCCTGTGACATTAACAACATCAAGTGCGCCATCCCCGACGATATAAAGATCATCATTATCAGATAAGCTCAGAATATCGCTAAGAACGACATCGACGACATCTCCCAGTGCATTGGAAAGGTCAATATTTTCTATGCTTGATAATAAAGAGCTGCTGATATCGATAATGGATTCATATATGGTGACAAGCGTATCATTATCAGATCCGCCATCCAGGGTATCTAGTGCATCGTAATAAAGGCTGTCATTTCCGGAACCTCCGTTCAAGATATTCGCAAACTCGTTACCGATCAGTGTATCATTGCCCGATCCGCCATTTGCATTTTCGATAGTCGCTCCGAAAGCAATAGACAAACTATTTGTCAGGCCTATAGAGCTAAATGCACCGGCATTCAAATCAAGAACAAGGTCTACGCTTTGAGTAGAACCGTCGAGCAAGTCTTGCCCACCAGCATCCCAAATTGAATAATTTACTGCAAAATAATCAGTTAAATTATAGACAGTATCGCCGACATTAGTAGTCATGTTGGCTCCATAGAGATACTGAATAGCCGCTATATCATATAACATCAGGCTAACAGGCTCAGCGCCCCCATCAGCATCCGCATTATAAGACATGACTGTGTAACCTCTGTGATCTACCGTTGGATCATTCAGGACTGTCCCATCATGCGGATGGGCAAGGCCTACGGCATGTCCTGTCTCGTGCAATAATGCCATACCGTAAAAACTGCCGGGGCTTAAATCCTGCCCGAATTTTACGTTAAGCCAAATATCACCGGGATGATCCATCACACCGTCACCGCCATCAGGTATATACGCCCAGCCAGCCGTGCGAACTCCGAGATCGGCATAACCATAAGTAATTTGCGCAACAGATAGATCTGTTGTCTCTACGAAAGTGATATTTGTGTATGTCTCAATCATATCCAGCATGTCATAAGTAAAATCACGCTGCTCGGTAGTAAATGACTGGAACTTTCTGTTTTCTGTTGCCGCCGGATGATAGTAACTCGGTGTAGACTCTAAAAATGTATAATAGAGCGTAACGGGCGTCTCCAAAGAATCCCCGTAATTCCAACGGTTTACATCTTCAAAAGTAAGGGCTTCTATATAATTGACCGGCTCTGCTGGCGGTGGAGGCGGAGGTGGTGGAGGCGTTCCAACCGTTACTTCCACAGTGGCCGTTGCCGTGCCGCCATTGCCGTCATCTACGTCATAAGTAAACGTGTCGATACCTTCAAAACCGGGATCAGGCGTATAGGTTATCGTACCATCCCCATTGACTGTAACCGTTCCATTAGCGGGATCGGTTGTGCCGGAAATAGTTAGCGTATCCCCATCCGGATCGCTGTCATTATCAAGGACATTGATTGTAACGTCTGTGTCTACGTCCGTACTTGCGCTATCGTCTTGTGCATCGGGATTTTTATTCTTGTTCGGGCCTTTCCCGGGAGGTGGAGCCGCTTGCGGTTTTTCTGTCAGGCCAGATTCTGGCACCGGAAGTGATTGCGGCGCATAAACAACAGATTGTAACGCCGCATTTATATGGGCATTTTCATCTGCAAACTCCCTGCCCTTTGATTTTTCTTCTCTGATATCTGCTTCTTCCGGTAAAACATTAGCCATAAATTTCTCCTTCATAACCTGCACACTATAAAATTTTCAAATGGAACCCTACGAAACTTTTCGTATCAGTGTCAACTTTTAAAGGATAAAGGTTTAACCGCAAGCATAAGAAATTTCAGGAAAATGAAAGACGACCTATACAGCCTCCCAAAACTGCGAATAACATAGATACCAGTCCTGACAATCCAGCTCTAAAGGCCCAAGCTGTTTTATTATCATCATCAATTTGATTACTATTCCAATTTATAAGTAATTTAGCAGAAATCCATGCCATCATAGCTGGTGCTGCGCCAGAAATATTCAACAGAATTATAAATGTGAAAAATATTCTTTCAACAGAACCAGTAATCCATGCCGGCACACGAACCTTGTTTTGCTCTGGTTTATCTATTGGCAAACCAGATTTCCTACCTAGCCAATCATAGAAATGCTTAGTAACAAAATGCCCTATAACAATAGATATGAAAAAACCTAATAATATGTACATCTATATCATCACGCAAATTAAGTTTGAAACGACGACAAAAAATGATTTTTAAAGATCTGGCAGCGAACTACTCTCCCACGCCTTAAGACGCAGTACCATCGTCGCTAAGAGGTTTCACGGTCCAGTTCGGGATGGGATGGGGTGTTTCACTCTCGCCATAACCACCAGATCATTAAAAACCACTTTTTGTATCTCCATTTGTTTACACCATATTTCGTCAACCCTTTGGGTCGACTTATGGATCCCCGCCGTGCCAATCGCTCCGCGATGCCGCGGGGATGACGCCGTCAGAGATGACAAAACTTTCATTCAAAAAAGCTCTCAGCGGGCTTACCGCTGCGCGCAAACCGTAATGCTTTTGTACCATTACGTAAGATGAATTCAAGCCAATCGAGCAATTAGTATTGGTTAGCTTCATGCATTACTGCACTTCCACACCCAACCTATCAACGTCCTAGTCTAGAACGGCTCTGATAGGGAGTCCTGGTATTGAAGGGGGCTTCCCGCTTAGATGCTTTCAGCGGTTATCCTGTCCGAACATAGCTACTCTGCGGTGCTGCTGGCGCAACAACAGATACACCAGAGGTTCGTTCACCCCGGTCCTCTCGTACTAAGGGCAACTCTTCTCAAGACTCCAACTCCCGCGGAAGATAGGGACCGAACTGTCTCACGACGTTCTGAACCCAGCTCACGTACCTCTTTAAATGGCGAACAGCCATACCCTTGGGACCTGCTACAGCCCCAGGATGAGATGAGCCGACATCGAGGTGCCAAACAGCGCCGTCGCTGTGAGCGCTTGGGCGCTATCAGCCTGTTATCCCTAGAGTACCTTTTATCCGTTGAGCGATGGCCCTTCCATGCGGAAACCACCGGATCACTATGACCTGCTTTCGCAACTGCTCGACTTGTCAGTCTCGCAGTAAGGCATGCTTTTGCCATTGCACTCGATGGACGATTTCCGACCGTCCTGAGCATACCATCGCGCGCCTCCGTTACACTTTAGGAGGCGACCGCCCCAGTCAAACTACCCACCACGCAGGGTCCCGGATCCCGATAAGGGATCGCGGTTAGACAACACAAAAGCAAAGGGTGGTATTTCACTTGTTGGCTCCACGATAGCTAGCGCCACCGCTTCAAAGCCTCCCACCTATGCTACACGTTACAGTCATATTGCCACTGCGAAGCTATAGTAAAGGTTCATAGGGTCTTTCCGTCTGACCGCGGGTACGAGGCATCTTAACCTCGAATTCAATTTCACTGAGTCTATGCTGGAGACAGTGGGGAAGTCGTTACGCCATTCGTGCAGGTCGGAACTTACCCGACAAGGAATTTCGCTACCTTAGGACCGTTATAGTTACGGCCGCCGTTTACCGGGGCTTCATTTCAGTGCTTGCACACCTCCATTTAACCTTCCGGCACCGGGCAGGCGTCGGACCCTATACGTCGTCTTACGACTTCGCAGAGCCCTGTGTTTTTGATAAACAGTCGCCACCCCCTGGTCTGTGCCCCCCGCCAAAAGTTGCCTTAAGACGGGGCATCCTTCTCCCGAAGTTACGGATGTAATTTGCCGAGTTCCTTCAGCATAGTTCTCTCAAGCGCCTTGGTATTCTCTACCATCCCACCTGTGTCGGTTTGGGGTACGGTCTAATGTGGAGGCTATTTCCTGGAACCGATTCACAGCCCCTCCAATCCAATAAGGAGGAACAATTTACTCGATCCGTCACACATCCACTGGCTCAGGAATATTAACCTGATTCCCATCGACTACGCATTTCTGCCTCGCCTTAGGGGCCGGCTCACCCTGCCCTGATTAACATAGTGCAGGAAACCTTGGGATTTCGGCGTGAGTGTTTCTCACACTCATCTCGTTACTCATGTCAGCATTCTCTCTTCTGATACCTCCAGCGAACCTCACGATTCGCCTTCGCAGGCTTACAGAATGCTCCGCTACCGCGCATAAATGCGCCCTAAGCTTCGGTGGATAGTTTGAGTCCCGGTACATCTTCGCCGCCAGAAGTCTTATTTAGACCAGTGAGCTATTACGCTTTCTTTAAAGGGTGGCTGCTTCTAAGCCAACCTCCTGGTTGTCATGGACTTCCGACTTGCTTTTGCACTTAACTATCACTTGGGGACCTTAGCTGTAGGTCTGGGCTGTTTCCCTTTCCACCACGGACCTTATCACCCATGGTGTGTCTGCCATGCAGTACTCATCGGTATTCGGAGTTTGGTTAGGATTGGTAAGGCTCGCGCCCCCCTAGCCCATCCAGTGCTCTACCCCCGATGGTATTCACATGACGCTCTACCTAAATAGATTTCGCGGAGAACCAGCTATTACCCGGTTTGATTGGCCTTTCACCCCTAGTCACAGGTCATCACCGTCTATTGCAACAGACGTGTGTTCGGCCCTCCAGTTAGTGTTACCTAACCTTCAGCCTGCCCATAACTAGATCACCGGGTTTCGGGTGTAATCCATCATACTAAGCGCCCATTTAAGACTCGCTTTCGCTGCGCCTACACCTAACGGCTTAAGCTCGCATGATAGACTAACTCGCTGACCCATTATACAAAAGGTACGCCGTCACATCTTAAAGATGCTCCGACTGCTTGTAGGCATTCGGTTTCAGGTCTATTTCACTCCCCTTATCGGGGTTCTTTTCACCTTTCCCTCACGGTACTTGTTCACTATCGGTCAATCAGGAGTATTTAGCCTTAGAGGATGGTCCCCCTATATTCAGTCAAAATTTCACGTGTTCCGACCTACTCGAAGATCATTTTGTTTTTTACCTGTACGGGGCTATCACCCACTTTGGCGGCACTTTCCAGAGCCTTCCAGTTATTACAAAATGACCATTGGGCTGATCCGCGTTCGCTCGCCACTACTAGCGGAATCTCGGTTGATTTCTTTTCCTCAGGGTACTGAGATGTTTCACTTCCCCTGGTTTGCCTCTTTGACCTATGAATTCAGTCAAAGATACTCATAAATGAGTGGGTTTCCCCATTCGGAGATCTGCGGGTATAGCGGGTGTTGACCCCTTACCGCAGCTTATCGCAGCCTGCCACGTCCTTCATCGCCTCTGATTGCCAAGGCATTCACCAAATGCCCTTCAAAACGCTTGAATTCAAATCACGCGCAGGGATAAATCCGCTGCAAAGCAATGCAACGCATTGTTTGCGAAATTTAACACTGCAAATTGCCTCTATTTGGAACTGAAGCAATACGCTTTTTGAATGATTTTGAATTGATATATATAAAGTAATATCAACTCGTTCTCAGTTTTGTCAGACATAAATTAAGTTCATCGCTGAACTTAACCTATAAACTACTATAGTCTTAAGCTTATTACTAAGCTTAACCTATAATTATTGGAGATTTCATAATTTGCTAATAGTCAACGCTTATAGTGTCTACAATAAGTGGGCACTATAAATTGCTATTAACACCTTATGATGTCATTTCAAACTTATTTACGATGTACAAGAATCTTTGGCTTTTGAGCCAAAAACAAACCGCTCAGCTAGTGCCTAGCGGCTTGGTGCTGATCTTCTTAAAGAAGAACACAGAACATTACAAGCATTTTTATCAAAAAATTTTACTTTTTTTTAAAAAAGTTTTTAAGCTGTAATGATACTGTCAAAAACCTACCACATCCCGTGGCAAATTCAAAAGAAAAAAGATCATTACCTTACTAAAAAACCGCAATCAACCCCGATTAACGAAATCCGAAACCTGCTTATCCATGTCAGCAGCCTTCGCTGATAGCCCTTGAGCCACAGCCAGAAGCTGTGAAGCTGCCGAGCCTGTCTGCGTTGCCGCCTCTTGAATGCCAATCGTGTTTTGAGACACTTCGGATGTTGCCTTGGAAGCTTCTTGTACGTTTTTAGATATCTCGGAAGTGGTTGCAGATTGTTCCTCAATTGCCGCCGCGATTTGCGTAATGGATTCGGAAATAGCGGTAATTGTTTCTTGTATCGCGCCGATAGCATCCACAGCATCTTGCGTGATAGACTGCATATCGTTGATCTGTTTTTGAATATTCTCGGTCGCAACAGTTGTCTCACCAGCAAGCTTTTTAACCTCATCAGCCACAACAGCAAATCCTTTACCTGCCTCCCCTGCTCTAGCAGCTTCAATCGTAGCATTCAGAGCCAGCAAGTTGGTCTGCTCGGCAATATCATTAATAAGCATGACAACGTTCCCGATTTCCTGAGATGACTCACTGAGCCTTGTTACAACAGCACCTGTCTCCTCAGCCTTTTTAACAGCCTCTTTAGACGTCCTATCAGAAATTGTAATCTGCTTGGCTATTTCAGAGATCGACGCCGTCATTTCCTCAGCTGCAGCCGCAACCGTCTCCACATTTACGGATGCCTCCTCGGCCGCAGCAGCAACAGAAGTCGCCTGCGTGGATGTCTCCTCGGCCGCAGCAGAAAGCGACTGAGCCGTCTTCTCGACTTCGTTTGAAGAGCTCGAAACAACGCCTGAAATTTCAGTTACATTCTTTGCCAGCTCTTCCTGGGCCGTAATCACCGACCAACTGACCATCGGTCCGATGTAATACCCTGAATTATCAAGAATAGCCGAAACATTGAGATCCAGAATATTCTCACCCACCGTGATTTTTGATTTATATGGCAAATTATTCGGATCAGAAAGAATTCTCCTTTGATGTGAAGGCTCTTTGTGGAAATCATCGATGCATGTACCCAAGACATTATCAGCCTTAACCGGTAACGCATGCTCTATTGATCGCAAGGTTTCCACACTTGTCTTATTAATGTAGTTGATCTTAAACGTTTCAGGATCGGCCAGCATGACGTTAATCGGCATATTATCAACCATGATCTTAAGACGTTCGCGATCTGTGCATATTGACCAGCTCAAGACCAGCTTTGTTACATTTCTACCTGAGTAAAGAGCTTCAATATGAAGATCCAGAAGATGAGGCCCCAGACGAATCACTGCCTTATGGGGAAGATTCTTCGTATTTGCCAGCAACCCTCTTTGATATTCGGGCTTCTTGTGGAAAACATCAATATTCTGTCCCACTATATTCTTGCCACTAACACCAGCCGGAAGAAGATCGGCAATTTCATTCAATGTATCGACACTTGCTTTATTGGCATAATCAATAATCAGGGTTTTCGGCGAACAGGTTAAAACGTTAATCGGCAATGTATCCAATACAGCCCGCGATAAAGATGTAACTCCAAAAGTAGGTATTTTTTTTAATAATGCGTTTGTCATGTTTTTCATCCTGAAAATTAAGTGGTTCGCTTATGTAATAATATTACCGATTCTTGCGCCTCAAGGAAATATACTCATACGATTGTACACGCAACGGCTGATAATATTACTCTACAACCATATATTTATTGAATCCAGTGGATTTTACAAAAATATTAGAAAATATGAACAGCCTTCTTCGTGACCGCTTAATGTAACAGTTTTGACTTGATTAATCCGTTTCAAATCCTTAAAGTCCGGAACTGCCTGAGATCACAGGCTCTGTAATTCCAGTCAGGATGGGTGGCAGAGCGGTTGAATGCACTGGTCTTGAAAACCAGCGAAGGTGCAAGCCTTCCGTGGGTTCGAATCCCACCCCATCCGCCATTATCATGAAATAGATTATCCTCGCCCAAAGCCGCGGTGCTTTATTTCCAATTACATAAAAATACGTGTTTCATCTATGTCCCTTAAATTTTAAGAGTCTCACCACTAGTTTTATAGAAAACCTAGTACAACAATTTGCAAAAAATCAAAGTTCGGCCTGCTGGATATCATTGAGCACTTTGCGCATGAGCGGCACAGAAATCCGCCGTCTTTCCGAAAGAGCAAGCTTATCCGTATATTCAACGAGTTGCTGCGCAGCAGAGAAAGAGCGTTCCATACGCGGCAGAACATAAGCAATCACTTCTTGCGGCATTGTAAGTTGACGGTCACTAAAAAGCTTAATCATCACCGAAGCCAGCAAGATATCATCCGGCGGATGGATCGACACACAAGGCGCAGCCCTCAAACGCGAAGCCAGATCGGGAAGTGCAAATTCCACAGCCCGCAAACTCATGCGCATAGTAATCATTATGGAGTGCCGCTCTTCTTTAAGCATATTATAAAGATGAAAAAGCGTAGTTTCAGCCGCGCGATCCCCCAGCCATGGATCAATCCCGTCAATGATGAGATTCTCACCCATATGAAAAAGTGTTTCGGCAGTCTGGGTACTGAGCATCTCCGGAGCTATAGAAACCGCATCGGAGATATCCTGCCACACCACAGAAAGGTGACTCTTGCCGCTTGCCGGCGGGCCGCTCAGGATAAGAACAGGCGCAGGCCATTCCGGCCAGCGATCAATCCAGCCCACAGCCTCGAAATTGCTCCGCCCGATCTGGAAGTCATTACGACCATGCGCCATGCGACCTCCAAAATCCATCGGTATTTGCTTTAAATTATGACTTGGCATCCTGTTTCTTAGCCGCCTTCTTAACAGCTTTTGGCTT
This sequence comes from Alphaproteobacteria bacterium, assembly GCA_029880245.1. Lineage (GTDB taxonomy): Bacteria > Pseudomonadota > Alphaproteobacteria > Micavibrionales > Micavibrionaceae > UBA1672. The sequence continues at coordinate 16,164 of JAOUOR010000023.1, read as the reverse complement.
ACGTGTTTTCGTTTCTTTTTTGTTTTGTGATTCGTCTAGATAATACGCGCTATTCTTATATTTGTGAATCGCAAAAGACAATAAAACACCGATTGTTGCCGCCACAGGCACAGCAACAAGCATCCCTACAATACCCAGCAAACTCCCGCCTGCCATAAGGGCAAAGAACACCCAAAGCGGATGAAGGCCAACACTGTCACCCACTAATTTGGGCGTCAGAAAATTCCCCTCTATCACCTGACCGGTCACAAAAATCCCGCCAATAACTAGAACAAAAGTTAGATCCCCGCCACTTTGAAACCAAGCCACACAGATACTGACGACCAAGCCCAGCGCCGAGCCAACCATAGGAATAATAGACAAGACCCCCGACATAAGACCTATAAGAAACCCGTATTTCAGTCCTGCCAATGATAAACAGATCGCATAGGCAATCCCAAGAATCACTGCCACACTGATTTGCCCGCGTACAAAACTGGAGATTTTTAAATCAATTTGTCTAAGTAAATCGGTGATCGCTTCTTCGGAATGTCTTGGCATCAGATCATGCACCCATTTTGTAATTCTCGGCCATTCAGCCATCATGAAATACGCCACAACCGGCATTAGCAAAGCCACAGAAATAAAATCAATAACGGCTTGTCCACTTGAAGCCATATAGTCAAAAACCACTTTCATGGCCTGCGTTGCCGAAGCACTGTTGTTTTTTAGCACCTCATGTAAGGACTGTTCGTTCGCACCGCCAATATACTGCTCGATCATAGAAGTATAGGGCGCAGCTAATTTCCAAAAAGCGTCAATATAATCCGGTAAATCCTGAGAAAAGGCTTTAAACTCCTTCATCAGAATAGGTGTCAATATTCCTAAAAAAGCAAGAATCAGGATTAGAAATCCACCGAGAATCATCATAGAAGCCGCTGATCTGTTAAACCCTACATTTCCCAGACTGTTAACCACAGGATTAAGAAGGTAAGCTACGGCTATCCCGAGGACAAAAGGTAAAAGCATGGCTTTTAACGCAAAGACGCAAAGAAAAAACAAGACAGATACACCCACCCAGAAAGCCAGATGCACCCAAGGGCTTGTTAATTTTTTTCTAGCAGCCATTTATATTCCCCTCGCGTATCACCAATACCTAGAATGTATGAATAAATTGCTCGTCCCCTGCCGCAGGTTCGGGCGGTGTATAAAACCCGCCACTCCCAATTGAGTGCGGCTTATACATGACTTTGCTGTCCTTTTGAACGTCATAGACAGGTTTTTTTTGCCTTGTAAAATCAGGGTCTCCGCTTAAATCCATATCCAGACCGTTACGAGACAAGGCATCTCTTAATTGCACGACATCCCCGCGAAACTTGAAGGTTAAGTGAACTTCTTTAGGCTTCATAGATTTGATTTCTAAATCCGAAAGACCGACAACTCCCATCAAATTACGCTGTATTTTTACCCATTCCTGAATCGAAACGACAGCCAATCGCACTTCATAGGTTCTCGTCTGCAAAATACTCGCAGCTGTTTTCTGTTTCCAATCCACCTGCAAAAGTTGATGAATACCAAGGACAACGCGTTTAAAAAAATCAGACCTTGTTTCATCATTATCAACATCATAAACAAGATCACGTACTCGTTCGGGCTGCGTCCTGTCCACTCTGTAAACTGTTACCGATAAGGTACCCGCAGGGGCAATATCATTCTCTTTTGCTTCTGCCAAAGGTCGATCCGGCATAGCAATCAAAATCACAGCCTCACTTGCATTATAGCGCTCCAACATTGCATTAAGACGAATAGGGCTTACATCACGAATCCCCCGCGGACCATCAATATCTGAAACATCCATCAAATCTCCGATTGGCACCTTCACAGGAACAAGACCACCGCTCAGATCCGCATTAGCCCAGGCACTCAACCAAGGATTATTCTCCCACAAGACTGTCTTGTTCTCGATCTGGAAAAAGGGGATAATCAGCAACGGCTTGCTGCTTTTATTTGTAAACCGCACCCCTGAATAAGAAAAATACTGGCTTATCTCTTTTTCACGAAAACGGAATGTATATGTCCCAATATAACGTATTGCCGAAAGCTTTTCATTTGTGACTTCAAAATCCCTGACAAAATCATTCAAAGTGTCGTCATCCGGAATACTAACCTCTCCCACTTGCCCTTCTGCAACCATGCGCTTGGCTAAAACAGTAAAAGCATCTCTCTGGGCCTTTGCAAGAGCTTCATCCCTAGCAGCCACAGAATTTTCTGCTGTGACATCAACTGTAATTCCCTCGACAGTGAACAGAGAATCGTAAGCCATTGCTTGAAATCCGCTTAAGAGAACAAACAAAAATATAAATAGCTGTAAAACTCTATGCTTGCTCTTAAAACTCTTATGCGCTATGCCCATGATGCACCTGATTTATGATATATATTTATAACATTTTTTAATGACTACTGTTTTATAACGCTTAAGGCTCAAGAGCAACATGAAAACCGAAACAAAAACAAGTGCATATAAAGAAGCTGGCGTCGATATTGATGCAGCGGCTGATCTGGTCGAGGCCATAAAGCCCGCCATTAAGAAAACGGCACGATCCGGCATGATGAGCAATATAGGTGGCTTTGGAGCTTTATTTGATCCAAAGGCAGCCGGATATAGTGACCCTCTTTTGGTCTCTTCAACAGACGGTGTTGGCACAAAAATCAAAATCGCGATTGATCAAAAAATTCACGACACAATAGGAATTGATGCTGTGGCCATGTGCGTTAATGATCTGATCGTCCAAGGTGCGGAACCCCTGTTTTTTCTTGATTATTTTGCCACAGGTAAACTGGAAAACTCTGTAGCACAAGCCGTTATTGAAGGCGTTGCAAAGGGCTGTGAAATTGCCGGTTGCGCGCTCATAGGCGGAGAGACCGCAGAAATGCCCGGCCTTTACACAGATGGCGATTATGATCTTGCAGGCTTTACAGTCGGAGCTGTAGAGCGTGATCAAGTCATAACAGGAGAAAAAATTCAAGAAGGCGACATCATCCTTGGACTGGCCTCTAGCGGCATTCACTCCAACGGATATTCCCTGGTCCGCAAAATTATGAGAAGCACTCAGGGCTTTAGCTATGATAGCCCCTTGCCTTTCGAAATGACAGTGCCGTATCAGGAAAGGCCTGCTCAAAAGGCTGAAACCATAACACAAGCCTTACTCGCCCCGACAAGAATCTATGTAAAACCATTGCTCGAAGCCATAAAGATTAAAGCCGAAGATGGTACACCTGCTATTAAGGGTATGGCCCATATTACCGGAGGAGGCTTATCTGAAAATATTCCACGCGTCCTGCCCGAAGGTTTATCCGCAAGGCTGGATTGTACTCAATGGGCATTACCGGAGATTTTTAAATGGCTCAAAGAACTTGGGAACGTAGAATCCAACGATCTGGCCAGAACACTTAATTGCGGAATAGGTATGGTTGTCATTACCGCCGCTGAACATGCTGCCGAAATATTTGAATCTTTGAAAAACAGCGGTGAACAAGTTTTTGAAATAGGAATTATAGAAAAACAAGACGTTTCGAATGATATGGTAATTCTGGACCATATTGAGCAAGAATGGGCCTAAAAACCTAATGAGCGATATCCGAAAAAAGCTGAAACTGGCTATTCTGATCTCCGGACGAGGCAGCAATATGATGACCATTCATAAATCCTGCCAAGACCCTGATTTTCCGGCAGAAATAGCATTGGTTCTATCAAACAGGCCTGATGCAGGCGGTTTGGCTTACGCAAAAGATCATAACATACCAACAGAAGTTGTTGATCATAAAGAATTTTCCAGCCGTGACGAATTCGAAGCGGAAATGCATAATCGCATAGAGCCCTATAAACCCGACCTTATTATTCTGGCAGGTTTTTTAAGAATCCTAAATGCACCTTTTGTTAAAAAATGGCCAAACAGGATACTTAATATCCACCCTTCCCTCTTACCCGAATATAAAGGCTTGAATACACATGCCAGAGCTATTAATGACGGAAAAACGGAGTCAGGTTGCACTGTCCATTATGTAGTGCCGGAGCTGGATTCAGGCCAAACCATCATTCAAAAGCGGGTCCCCATCTTTAATGATGACACACCCGAAACTTTAGAAAAAAGAGTTCTTGAGCAAGAACATATTGCTTATCCTGAGGCAATAAAACTCGTTGCAAACAATATATTATCCGAATAAAATGGAATCCACCAAATCAAGGACCAAAAAGAGAGAAACATGATAGAAGAACAGCAAGTTGAAGTTACAAATGAGCAAATTCGGGATGCAAGTGCAATGTGGAAGAATTTTACGATTGCAACAAAATATTGTTCCATCGCCACAGCCATTGTTTTAATTGCTCTGGCCCTTGCTTTTGTTAAGCTTTTCTAAAGGAAGACTTAACCTTTTCCGGTCACAATGCCATAAGGGCAATACACTGCGTTAATTTGGGCCAAATTAATTTTCTGACCGGACATATGAAAAAGATATCACAATCTTTTACTATTCGTGAACATAGCAGAACGCATATAGTTCTGGCCTTGTACCTTACTGTTTTGATGGCAGCCCTTATAATCTTATCCACTCAGGCACAAACACAGGAAAACATTAAATCTCTCCACGCCAACACAGTTCCATTGAATAACGAGAATGATACAGCCTTCCTTGCCCCCTACACCTTTCATATTATAGACAGCAACCGATCTTTTTCTCCAGATATACTCATCCAACGCTATAAGCAAAGCAGAAAAAACCAACCAGAGACAGAAAAAACCATCTATCTTGGGAACATACATGATCCTGTCTGGCTGGTATTTTCCGTTTATAACACAACGAATAACGAAGATTGGATCTTGGATTTTGGTTCTCTGTCTGATGGAAAATCAGGTTTGATAAAAAATTTCTATGTTCTGGATTATGATACAAAAGATATCTATAACTTTGAAAACCAAAAGAAGATTTCTACACCTTATTTAAAAAACGGCGCTTTACCTATCACTGTCCCGACAGGCAAACACCGTAATTTTGTTGCCTTTATTGAAAACACTGAAGGATTTCCACTAATACTTGCCCCGCAATTAAAAACGCAAACACAATATCTCCATCTTCTTTTAAATGGAAAAACATACGACATTTTCACAGCCGTTTTCTTTATCACTGTAATGTCCTTCTTTACTGCTTTCTTTTTCTTTAGGCGCTATATAGCCTCACTGCCCTTTATCAGCTATTTCTTATTTCTCTATATAGCACTTCATCTTATGGACGGTTACATTATACCCGCCCTGCCCTTCCATAACGGGATCATTATCTCTTTGTTAACCGCAAGTTTCATTTTCATGCTCACAGGAACAAAATTTTTTGTACAAATTGATAGAGAAAAATACCCTATAGAAAATATTGTCCTGATTTTATTGGGCATCGGAATGATTATTGCGGGCAGCGTATATGTTTTTATATTTCCAAATAACAATATAGGCTATCTCCTTTTTTTGGGAACCAGCGTGTTCCTTATGATAATACAAATGCTGATATGCATTTTTACGCGAAACAATAATGCTATAGCCAAAATAGCCTATTGTATGGCTTTGATGATTGCCATCTTTGCAATGATTACAACCATTCTAGCCGGATTACATATAATTCCGGCTCACCCCTTTGCTGTTCATGCATTTCTCATTTCCCTTCTGCCACAGGCTCTTCTATTCGGTTTCAGCTTTATGCATGGCCACAAAGACATTCTCGCGAGAAGAAAAAAACATCTTTCTAAAAGACGACAAGAAGAAAAGAATCTGGCCCGCTTGCAAAAATCAAAAGAATCAGCCGATCAGGCAAGATTGATGCGTATCATAGAGCGCGAACGCGAACTTATGAAAGAACTCAGAGAACGAGAAATAAAACGAACCGAGGAAATGCGCTCCGCAAAAATTATTGCCGATAAAGCCAATCAGGCAAAATCGGCCTTTCTGGCCGTAGTTAGTCACGAGATTCGCACACCTATGACCAGTATTATGGGTATGGTCCGACTAATTCAAGATACAAATCTAGACAAAAAGCAAAAGGACTATACTGAAACCATAAGAAAGTCCGGTGAGACTATGATGGCGCTTTTAAACGATATTCTGGATTTCGAAAAAATAGAACATGGCGGCATGGAGTTAGAAATTGTACCTTTTGAACCCGCCCAGCTTGTAAACGATATTGTCACTTTGACAACGGGCCATGCTGCGCAAAAAAACCTTACTATTTCACAGGAGATAGACACAAAAACTCCCCAAATTGTCATGGGTGACCCAACCCGTTTAAGACAAATCCTGCTCAACTTAGTTACAAATGCTATGAAGTTTACAGAAAGAGGCGGCGTAATAATCAAAATTGACGTCGTAAAAAACGATGATGAACTTGTTGCCAATCAAGACCGCATCAAGTACATCCGCTTTAGTGTGCGGGACACAGGGATTGGAATTTCGGAAGAAGCTCAGAAGAGACTTTTCACGCCCTTTGCCCAAGCTGAAAGTAGTACATCACGAAAATATGGGGGCACAGGTCTTGGCCTAACGATCTCCAATAAACTTGTTGAAGCTATGAAAGGAAAAATCATAGTAGAAAGCGTAGAAAATCAGGGCAGCACCTTTAGCTTTACCATTCCTATGGAAGTGGCCGAACATAGCAATGAAACAATCTCAGCAGATACCAAAAAGCCAGACATTGAGCCTATGAGAATTTTAGTTACCGAAGATAACGAGATGAATAGAAAAGTACTTTTGGGCCTTTTAGAACGAGAGGGTCACACCGTTCTTCAGGCTGCAAATGGGCAGGAATGTCTGGAGATTTGTCAAAAAGAAGTGCCGGATCTTATTCTGATGGATATTGAGATGGTTGGTATGAACGGGGAGGAAACCACCCGTAAAATAAGAACTCATCATGATCATAATATCACCTCTATCCCTGTGATTGCTCTGACCGGAAATATAGGCCTTGAAGACGTGAAACGTTATTTTGCCGCTCAAATGAATGGCTTTATTGGAAAACCTATTGATCCGGATAAGCTTTCAAATACAATCCGTGATGCCTCAAACGGTAAGTTCGAAAACCCATTGACCAATGAAAGCTCACTTGCACATATCACACATGGTCTGGAACTAGATGATCGTGAATATTACACGAGTGATTCAAATTTAACGGATACCGCCCCTTCCTCTGAGAACAGTTTTTCTACTCGCAACATGTCAAGTAAACTTGAAATTACGCTGGAAAACGATTCTGAATCAGACAAAACACACGTACAAGAGGAAAAACCAGCTACTACCGCCCAAAAGGCAAGTAGTGGTGAAATGACGGAAATACAGAAATTTTTATTATCCAAGAATTCCGATAATAAAGTTCCCTCTACCAACGAACCAATAACAAGCCATCAGCCCCTTGAAAGAGAAGAAAAAGACGTTTCAAATTCAAAACAAGACATTATGCACAAAGAGGCACCTTTACCTCCTGAAGTTAATGAGGATCAAAGTGCACCGCCAGAAAATATACCTATTGAAAAGGAAAACAAAGGAAAAATGGAAGAATATCTCGACCTTAAACTGTTAAATAATCTGGCCACAACTCTTGGCAAGGAACAGATAAATAATTTACTGGAAGGCTTTGTGGACAAAGCTGATAGTATTATCGAACAACTTGACATTTCCATAAAGAACAAAGATGTCGCAAATATAAGCGTACGCTCTCACGAATTAAAAGGCATGGCTGGAAATTTTGGCATGAGCGCCCTGAGTGCTGTTGCAGGAAAAGCCGAAAAAGCAGCTAAAACTAATGACAGCAAAAAGGCTATGGAACATGCCTCCCTCTTGAGAGACATTAACACGGAAACCAAAAAGCATTTGAAAAAATGGATTGAGACTCTCTAGAGCAAGACTCTAACCGACAATCTCGCTCTCGTTAAAGAAAAATGCAATTTCGATTTTTGCATTTTCCAGACTGTCCGATCCGTGTACGGAATTCTCTCCGATATCCAGAGCAAATTCTTTGCGGATAGTTCCTGCCTCGGCTTCCTCTGGATTTGTTGCGCCCATCACTTCGCGATTTCTGGCAACGGCATTTTCGCCTTCTAAAACCTGAACCACCACAGGCTCGGAAATCATAAACTCAACAAGCTCACCAAAGAAAGGGCGTTCTTTGTGAACAGCGTAAAACCCTTCCGCCTGATCTCTCGTCATGTGAATACGCTTTTGTGCTATAATACGCAAACCCGCCTCTTCCAGCTTGGCATTAATCGCCCCTGTCAAATTACGGCGCGTTGCATCCGGTTTGATAATTGAAAATGTTCTTTCCATTGCCATTTTTATGCCCTTATAAATCGAGTTTATATCTTTATTACGCGCCTTATATATCCAGACCACGCCCGCGATGCAAGAGAGAATATTGATTTCTTAAGTAATTTATTGTTATAGTGGGAAAAAGTACAATAAGGGTGGAAAATTAATGAGTAGAACGGGTAGATATTCAGAAAAAATAGAAAAAGTCATTAATACACTTTGCCCTGTATTTCGACATGCAAGAAAACGTGTTGAGCACGCTCGACAACTTAAAGAAGATTACAATAAAATATTAAAAGAAATAACCGATCATTTAGATCTTGATCCAAAACATGTGCATATTGATGATTCTTTGGAGCATTATTTAGAGTTAGAACATGACAAAACAGTTTCAGAATTAGAGGTTAAACAAAGAATTTATTTATCCCTTCCACTACTACAAAAAGGCTTTGCAGATTGTTTTTCATTTAGCCGCCCCAAAGATCCTCAACGACTTGCCAATAAAATAAAAACAAAGGAACGAAATACAGATGATACATGGGGGATGCAGCTATGGATTGCAGACCCTGAACTTATGAAATATCTTGTCAAACTAGAAAACCCACAACACCCACTACGGAAAAAGTGGGAAGACAAAGGCATTGAAGTTACCTTTAATAATCATTGCCACACACCAAAATCTCACGGATATCGTAGTTTTCATATAAATTTCAGATGTCCTGGCAATAATGGATGGACTGAAAATCTAGAAATGCAGATATCTCCTGAGCCCATGATGGTTCCCTATCTTGTAACTCGTGGTCCATATGAAACATACCGGAATATTGTGGAATACTTAAGAGATAAAAAAGGAGAGAACGAACATAATTGGACAAATAAGGAGCAAAACCTTGTTCACACCCTAATAGATTACATTTATGCCGAATTCGAAAAAGGCGCACATAAAGCACAAATCATTGATATGGAAGACTCATTCCACGAACACAAACATAAATATGCAAATGCAGATCAGGCTGATGAAAAAGTAAAAGAATTAAGACCTACAGTAGAAAAGATTATAAATAAGATGCTTGAATATGATAATAATGTAAAAATGTTTTTAGAAAATTTAGATGATTTTTTTGGTGAACAACAGCCAGAAGAAGGACAAGAGAGCAAACTAGAGCTACTAGCTTGACCAACACGTATAAAATAAGTATCCCTTAGCCCCATGAGCAATACATACGAAATTATAACTGTCCCGCATCCGGTCTTGAAACAAAAAGCCCAAGCCGTTTCCAAGGTCGATGACACCATCCGAAAGCAAATGGATGGAATGCTCCAGACCATGTATGACGCGCCGGGCATAGGCCTTGCCGCCAATCAGGTAGACATCTTGAACCGTGTTCTGGTTATGGATTTGAAAAAACGGGTAGAGCGCGGATATGAATCCGAAGACGGAGATGATGGCGATGAAAAAGAAGAAGCTATAGGCCCGATCTTCATGGCTAATCCGGAAATCATCTATGAATCCGAAGAAATGAGTGTGATGGAAGAAGGCTGTCTGTCTATCCCGAAGCAATATGCGGAAATCGAACGCCCGGCCATCGTGCGCGTAAAATATCTGGATTACGATAACAAAGAAGCCGAGCTTGAGGCAACAGGCTTGCTTTCTCACTGCGTCCAACACGAAATAGACCATTTAAACGGGATACTTTTTATTGATTATCTTTCGACTTTAAAACGTAATATGATTGTCAAGAAAGTCGAAAAACTAAAGAAGCAGGATTTGCTCTAACCCCGAATAAGGCAAGCCTATGATTAAAACCCCTTTGCGCATCGTATTTATGGGAACGCCGGATTTTGCAGCTCAAACACTGCAAGCCCTGATCGACAGCCCGCATGAGGTAATCGCCGCCTACACGCAACCTCCCCGCCCAAAGGGTCGCGGCAATAAAGTGCAAAACACCCCTGTCCATGATCTGGCCCTCACTCATGATATTCCGGTTTACATACCGAAGTCCCTGAAAGGTGAATCCGAACAGGAGGAGTTTAAAAACCTTAAAGCAGATATAGCAATCATAGCCGCTTATGGGCTGATCTTGCCTAAGGCCGTTTTGGACGCTCCGAAATTTGGATGCCTGAATGTGCATGCCTCTCTTCTGCCGCGCTGGCGCGGCGCCTCTCCGATACAGCGTGCCATATGGGAAGGAGATACCAAAACAGGTATAACCATCATGCAAATGGATGAAGGACTTGATACGGGTGATATGGTCTCAAAGTCCGAAATAGAAATCACAAAAGATACAACAGCCTCTAGTCTTCATGATCAATTAGCCAAACTCGGCGCAAATTTGACTCTGTCAACCCTTGAAACACTTATAGAAACCGGACATCTTGAAAGCGAAGAGCAAGATAATGCATTAGCCACCTATGCTCATCTTTTGAAAAAAGAAGACGGGCAGATTGACTGGAGCCAAGAAGCAAGCGCTATAGATCGTCAAATCCGCGCTCTTAACCCTTGGCCCGGTGTATTTTGTGAAACGAGTGACAATCGTCTAAAAATCCTTGAAGCTACACTCTCAAATGAGACAACCGATAAATCCGCAGGAACAATCCTTGATAAATCCGGAGCAGTGGCCTGCGGAAATAATACAGTTCTGCAAATCAAAAAGCTCCAGCCTGCCGGAAAACAATCCATGGATTTCACATCTGCGCTTAATGGCAATTACATTAAAATCGGGCAAGTCCTGACATGACACGCTATAAACTCACCATTGAATATAAAGGTACGGATTTTGCGGGCTGGCAACGTCAGATAGATGTTCCCAGCATCCAGCAATCTATTGAAGAAGCTATCTTCAAATTCTCTGGCCAAGAAGTCACCATTCATGGCGCAGGTCGTACCGATTCAGGTGTTCACGCATGCGGACAAGTGGCCCATGTTGATCTGGAAGCCTTCACCAAACCCATGGACGGATTTGAGATTTGCAAAGCTATCAATGCTCATTTGCGCCCTGCCCCAATCAGCATCCTGAAATGCGAGGTTGTAGATGATGAGTTCCATGCGCGCTTTAGTGCCACAAACAAACTTTATCGCTACCGCATTATCAATCGCGGAAGTTTTCTAACATGGGATAAAGATCTGGCATGGCAATATAAAAAACCACTAGATGTCGATGCTATGAATGAAGGGGCACAATACCTACTCGGCAAACACGATTTTACAACGTTTCGTGATTCTCAATGCCAAGCCAAATCTCCCGTCAAAACTCTGGAACGCCTAGATGTCACTGCGCGTGATTATGACGGCGCTGGCGAAACAGAAATCATTATCGAGACCGAAGCCATGTCTTTTCTGCATCATCAGGTTCGCAATATTGTCGGAGCGCTTGTGCTTGTAGGGGAAGGCAAATGGAAACCAGAAGGTATGAAAACGGCGCTTGAGGCTTGTGACCGGAGGAAAGGCGGTGCGACAGCCCCTGCTGATGGATTATACCTCGTAAGGATTGATTATGATGATTAAAACCCTAAGCAGTATCAGGATTTGTATTTTTGTGCCCGAAGAAGCCCTTGAAGGCTTTATCACAGCAATAAGACCTTCCATTCCTTCTTTTTTAGGCACATATGATCATGTATGCTGGCATAGTGAAAAAGGCACTGAACAATCACGAAAAATGCCAAATGGCGAAATAGAAAAAGCTCTCTGCCAAAAGATCGAATTTTCCTGTCCCGATGATATGGACTTGATAACTAAATTAATCTCGGAAATGATCCTGCCCAATCACCCTTGGGAAGAACCCGTGATTACTTTGACCAGACAGGAAATTGTTAAATCTGCAAATCCGTGATAAAAGAAGACTATGTCATCCTGAGCGTAGTCGAGGGATCTTATAAGATTCCTCCATGCCCCCGCATAAAGTGCGGGGTTAGTCGGAATGACAAGCTATTTTAAATAGAAAACTTTAGGAACCACCGATGCGACTTTTATGCCTGCCCCTTATTCTGCTGATTTTTTCTATTCCTGCATTCGCTCAAAACATTGAAGAGGAAAAAAAGCTACTCACCCCGATTACTTTCCTCGATTATCTGCGTGAGCATAATCGCATTAAGCCTATGCAAAACCCCAAACATGAGCATGGGATTGACATACTTGATCGCCGAATTATGGACCAGACCAAAAAAGCCATCGGGCAAGTCAAAGACGTAGTTGTCAGTACGGATGGAAAAATCCGCTATCTGAAAATTGATTTCGACAAGATATCCTTGCGCAAGGAAGTTTATCTCGATTACCATCGAATGAATATTGGTGCAAATAATGATGGCTACACGCTTCCTTTCCGAAAAGAGGAGATCAAGGATCTTTACTCAAAATTCACGCGCCAGATAACTCCGCACTCAGATCAGATCAGCCTTGTTGGCATTATAGGAAAAGAAATCCGCGATACAAATAAAATCCGCCTTGGCACGATTGATGAAATTCTATTCGATGAATTCGGCAGTAAAGTAGAGCTAATTTATATGACCGTGGATTACGGTGTAATCCGTGATAAAGGACTTGCCATCCCTTTTGAAAGTGTAAAATTCGATTATCGCAATGGCTATGTCTACCCGACCATAGAAAAAGAATTCAGTGATATCGTTCTTGACTACGTTAGAAAATAACTTTCCAGAATTTTTTCATAGATTTTCGTCAAATCTTCTAAATCCTGAACAGTAGCATTTTCATCAATCTGATGAATGGTTTTGTTAATCCCGCCAAACTCTACTACCGGACAGTAATTCACAATGAAACGAGCATCTGAAGTTCCGCCATTCGTTGTGTATTCCGGAACATGCCCCGTAACATCCTTTACAGCGTTTTTAACCACTTCCGACCAATCACCAGGCATTGTAATAAAACTTTCCGCATTACCCTCAAATCCCAGTTCATACTCAAAGCCCTGCTTGTCGAGTAACTCTCTTAAATGTGTTTCAAGGCTCTGTGCATTCCAGTGATCATTAAAGCGAATATTAAAAACCGCCCGCCCACTATCAGGAATAACATTCTCGGCCCTATTCCCCACATCAATGCTCGTAATCTCCAGATTACTCTGCTGAAAAAATTCTGAGCCATCATCCAGTTTTTCTTCAGCAAGAACATCTAATAACTTAATCAAACGCGGCATCGGATTATCTGCCAGATGCTGATACGCGACATGACCTTGCTTGCCCGACACTTTCAAACGACCGGTTAGCGAGCCTCGACGCCCAATCTTAATTTCCTGCCCCAGATGATCGGGGTTAGTCGGCTCTCCCACAAGTGCTACATCGGGCACATGCCCGTTTTCTTTCATCCATTCCAGAACTTTGATCGTGCCGTTAATAGACGGCCCCTCTTCGTCACCCGTAATCAGAAAACTGATCGAGCCTTTTAAGTCATGGCCCTCCAGAAAAGTTGAAACCGCCGCCGCAAAAGCCGCAACGCTGCCCTTCATATCACTGCTCCCGCGGCCATAGAGAATACCATCTTCAATATGCGGATTAAACGGCCCAAAGCTCCAGCGCTCTTCCGGACCGGGCGGAACAACATCCGTATGACCGGCAAAACAAATATGCGGGCCCGACTTACCTAAACGGGCAAAAAGATTGGGAACTTTTTCACTGCCTTCTCCGAACTCAAGATGATGACACTCAAAACCCAAAGCCGTTAGTTTCTCTGACAAATATACAAGCGCCCCTTCATCCTTGGGCGTCACCGAAGGACAGGCAATTAATTTTTTTGTAAGGTCAATTACGTTATAAGTCATGAAATATTTTTATTGTGTTGCTTCAGGTAAGTTAACTTTATGATTACCTATAACATTTTTTTGTGACACTTTAGAACCCAAATGAGTCTCATGGTATTCTTTGCGGATGATATCCGCAATAGAAGTTAGCGGATTAATGCCGTCAGGCAAATTATAAAACTCCGTTTCAGGCATAAAATCTTTCAGATATTCGTCTGTCCCCAGAGGTTGCCCGGTGTCGACAATATGATATCTGAGTAACAGGCACACTTTCTTAATTCCATCTTTTAGAGCCTCGTATGTTTTTTCCTGCTCACGAAAATTAGCACTAGCATTAAGAACATAGCGATTAAGGAGTTGCAAGGATTTTGCAATTTCCTTTGTTATACCCCATTTATTTATTGCTCCAAATGGATCTGCTCTCCCAATGAGTGTCGTTAGCGTGTGCATATTATCTACAAGCCTTACTATGGATGTATTTTGCCTCATCCGGTTAGCAACAGAATATTCATATTCATTTTTATATGGGCCACCCTGTGCCTCATAAGATTCTGTTATAACTTCAAAATCTTTTACAAGAAATTCGACATCCTCTCTATTATGCCCTTTGAAGAGAAGATAATTTCTAAGTTGTTCCGGCTTATAACCAAAGTTTTTACCCAAACCATGAACAAAAATTAAACTCAGAACACCTTGAACATCATTAATCGGCAAGCCTGATTCAGCCATATTTATAGCACCTACCGCCTGCTCGATTTCGTGTCGTGCCGATGGTATATCCTTCATAATATCACCACTTTCCATATGCTTCGCCTTAAGTTTAATCAGCAAATCCATCATATCTTTGGCCAGTTTATATTCTCTATTATTTAACCATTTACCGACATCTTTATACAGGTAACGTAAATTATTATTAACATCTTGCTGCGTCTCATAAAGACCTGTTGAATGCAAATATTTAGAAAACGTCGAATATTCACCTGTCTTGCGGCGCTTAAAATCTGTTTCTCTGCTCTCCCCTCCGGTATTACCCCAAAAATCTCCTTTAATACGGTCTTCATGTTCAGCATAAGCCCCCTTATGAGTTTCTGGATATTTTTTACGCACACGTTCAGCTATAATAATTAAGGGATGCAATCCTAAAGGTAAATCTTCAAATCCTTTTTTAGGCATATCATTTTGCAAATCCTCATTACCTGTCAGAGGTTGCCCTGTATCAACAAAGAAATAACGATTAACCTGACATATTGCTTCCAATAACTCTTTTAAAGCTTCGTATGTTTTTGCTTGTGAAGGAAATTTTTCACTCGCATTAAGGACATAGGGGTGTAACAATTGTAATATTTTTGCTGTCTCTGTGGCCATATACTCTTCACTTTTGACCCCAATCATTGTCATAAGATTATGACTTTTATCAATAAGCTTTGCTATGGAAACATTCTTCCGCTTACTCATTCCTTTGTAGTATTCGTATTCTTTTCCATCAGGTGCTTTTGATGTTAATTCATCATTACTGTATATTTTTGTAATAGCATCAAAATCCAAAATAAACTCATCGACACGATTTTTTTCTATCTTATTATCAAGAAGGTATTTTTCTAAATCCTCTTGTTGCAAATTATGGTCTTCTCCTAAATCATGTGCGAATATAACACTAAGAACGCCCTCGACATCATCAATCGGCAAGCCATTCTCTGCCATGTTAATAAGCCATATTGCTTGGGTTAATTCATGTAAAGCCGACGGGGTTTTTCCATCTTTCCTTAAACTATTTTTTTTGAGTTCCAGCATTTTTTCAAATATAACTTCGGCCTGCCGGAAATTTTTAACTTTCAGCCAGTTACGCGTTTCTTTAACAAGCCTATCGTATTTTTTGAGGACATCTTCTTCGGATTCATACAGCCGTATTGACTTCAAACACCCACAAAGCGAAACCGAACCCTTATAGCCAGAACTCACCAGCCCCCCTGTAGAGGAGGTAGTAGTAAAGGACGGTAAGAGCCCTTTAGTAGCTCCCGTTGGATCAGTAGGTTTTTGTGTCATTGGTTTATCACCCTTATCCAGTTAACTTATAAGGGAAAACCTAAGAAAAATCAAAAAAT
>JAOUOR010000122.1 GCA_029880245.1 Alphaproteobacteria bacterium | reverse complement strand
ATGACGCCTTTTGTATTTGGTGAAAAATGTGCAAGGAGCAGGAAAATAATATAAAATAAAGAATAAACAATGAGGCCACGCGCATGAACACCAATATTCCAAATAGGCATAATTCCATTACTATAACCGCCATATTCCATGATCTCGACTTGCATACGCATCATAATCATGCAACCTATAACAAAACCAAGTGCCCACCAGCGATGCTGCTTATGGACAAGGAAAAACACAATGGGAATCCATAAAATATCAGACCAAAGATAGATATTGTTCAACATATGAGATAGTTTAAGGCATGATTCATTTTAAAGACAACATCAAAACACTTTTTTGGGCTCTTGTATTTACAAGTATAGCCTTTCCGGTATGGTCACAAAGTAATCCCGCTTTAAACATCGTGCGGGATACGGAAATTGAATCCGTGATTAAAGAATGGGCTTCCCCTGTTTTTGAGGCTGCCGGACTGGACCCCAAAGCAGTGAATATTATTCTGGTGCAAAATAGTCAGCTTAATGCCTTTGTCGCGGGCGGCTCGAATATTTTCATCTATACCGGTCTGATAGAGAAAACCGAAAACCCAGGTGAGTTGATTGGAGTTATAGCGCACGAAACAGGCCATATTAGCGGCGGGCATCTGATTAAAACCCGCGATGCGCTGGAACGTGCCTCTTACGAAAGTATCCTTGGCACGATCCTAGGCTTGGGGGCCGCGATTGCTACGGGTGAAACCGGGGCGGTCGGTGCAATTTCCGCCGGTTCGACTTCCGTAGCACAAAGGCGCTTTCTAACCCATAGCCGCGTACAGGAATCCAGCGCAGATCAGGCCGCACTCAGCTTTATGGACAAAGCGCAGCTTAATCCTTCCGGATTATCCAGCTTTATGAATAAACTCAAGGCAGAAATATACCGCCCCTTTGACCAGCAAAGCGAATATGTATTGACTCACCCTTTGGTGGAAAACCGGATTTCTGCTATACAAGAACGCATGGAACAATCCCCTTATAAAGACAAAGATTTCCCATCAAGTTGGGTGAAACAGCATGCTCTGATTAAGGCCAAGCTCATTGGCTATATAACACCTGAGCAAGTAGATTGGACCTATAACGTCACAGACAAATCCACAGAAGCACTCTACGCCAGAACGATTGCCGCCTACAGGAATAATAAGGTGGAAGACGCCATTACACTAGCTGATGAATTGCTGGCGGCTGAACCTCAAAACCCTTATTTCCTTGAACAAAAGGGGCAAATTCTTTTTGATTTTGGCCGAGGAGAAGAATCCATCGCCTATTTCAATAAGGCGATTGAATTATTACCCGATGCACCGTTTATCCGCATAGCTCTGGCCCATGCAATGATTGAATCCGGTGATGATCCCGCGCTTTTAAAAGAGGCAATCAAGCATCTTGAAATAGCTTTGCAAGACGAGCCGCGCGCAAGTCGTATCCACCGCCTTCTGGCCACAGCTTACGGACGTTTAGGCAAAGATAACATGACCAAGCTGCATTTGGCCGAAGAAGCCGTACTTCAACGTCGCTTTGATTATGCAAAAGTACAGGTTAATACGATCTTGCAAAGTGAAACAGAGAATAGCCCCCTGACAACCCGCGCCAACGATATTTTGGTTTTTATTGAAAAACAGGGCAGCTAAACTTCAGGATTATTCGTATCTTTTATGGGATAAGATGCGAATAAGAGCTTGGAAGCCTAGTAAAATGTGCTAGAAATATAAAGGCAATGCCTTTGAGGCACGACAATTCTTTAGAGGAGTTACGTTTTGAATATTGATTTTAAACCCCGTCTATTACTTTTATCTGCGCTTTGTGCATCAACAATTTTGTTCACGCCGAATCTTTCTAAAGCCGCTGAATTCACGGATGCGCAAAAATCTGAAATCGAGACGATCGTTAAAGAAATGATCAAAGCCAATCCGGAATTTATTGATACTGCCATGAGGGATTATTACAGGGATCAGGAAGAAAAAACAAAGCAAAACGCAGAAATCAAGTTACAGGAGTATAAAGACTATTTCAAAAATGCCGATTTACCGATGGCTGGGAATCCGGATGGAGATGTCACAGTTGTTGAATATTTTGATTATAATTGCGGCTATTGTAAAAAAGCCTATGCAGATATAGTAACCTTGCTTGGGGAAGACAAAAACTTGCGTGTTGTCTTTCAGGAAATGCCGATCCTTAGCCCGTCATCCCAAACCATGGCAGCTTTGGCTATGGCCGCGCATAAACAGGGTAAATATTTTGAAATGCATCAGGCTCTTATGGATTATCGCGGACCTCAAACAATAGAATCTTATGTGGAACTGGCCAAGAAAATAGGACTGGATATTGCAAAACTGGAAGAGGATGCAAAATCGGCAGAGACCGGCGATATGGTCAAGAAATCAGTAGATATGGCCCAGAATTTGGGCATTAGAGGTACACCAGGCTTTATTATCGGCGGGAAAGTTTATCCGG
>JAOUOR010000076.1 GCA_029880245.1 Alphaproteobacteria bacterium | reverse complement strand
TGGGTAATAAATGACGGAGATATATCATTTGGTCGTTTGGCCAAAATCCCGCCTATAGAAATTCAGTGGTATCACGCCGCAGCACCTCTTGTTCTGGTTTTATTAACCCGTATTGGTATTCCGGTTTCTACCACATTCCTTGTTCTTTCCACATTTGCCAGCACCCTTGTGTTAGAAAAAATGCTCGTTAAAAGCGTTATTGGTTATGGCCTTTCAGCCATTATAGCCTACACGCTCTGGTTGGTTATCTCTAGATTCATGAACGAGAAATACAATAAGGTTAAAAAGGAAAACCGCCTGAAATGGCGCACATTGCAATGGCTAGCCACGGGATTTCTTTGGTATAGCTGGTTAAGCCATGACATGGCCAATATCGCCGTCTTCCTGCCACGCGATCTTCCTTTGGATATGCTTGTGGGTGTTTTGTTCATCCTTAGCGGTTGGCTCGCCTTTATTTTCTGGAGTAATGGCGGTAAAATCCAGAATATTGTCCTGGAAAAATCCGGTACACGTTTTATGCGTTCTGCCACGATTATTGATTTTGTTTATGCACTTATCCTTATTTATTTCAAACAAATGAACTCCATTCCTATGTCGACAACATGGGTATTTGTTGGCCTTTTGACAGGGCGAGAGCTTGCCATCGCCACAACCTACCGCGATACATATAAGGCGGGCTATGTCTTCCCCCTGATTGGCAAGGATTTCCTCAAGATGATGATCGGACTCGGAGTATCTGTTGCTCTAGCCCTGATCATCCACTATATTCTTATACCAATGGATATGTAACAAAAAGAGAGTAATGACTCAAAACCAAAAATCAAACCAGATGTGGGGCGGACGGTTCGAAGACAGACCATCCGACATTATGGAGCAAATCAATGCCAGCATTGGCATTGATAAGCGCTTGTGGCGTCAGGACATCACAGGTTCGATTGCCCACGCCGAAATGCTGGCCAAGCAAGATATTATTGCTCAGGATGAAGCAAAAAAAATCATTGATGGCCTAAATAAGATCGCCGAAGAAATAGAAACCGGTGCATTTGAGTTCAAAGCATCTCTGGAAGATATTCATATGAATATCGAAGCCCGCTTGCGTGAACTTATAGGAGACACCGCCGGAAAGCTGCATACAGCGCGCAGCCGCAACGATCAGGTCGCCACAGATTTTCGTCTCTGGACACGTAATGCCATCGACGAACTATGCATTTTGATCGAGGAATTACAAGACACACTGGGCGATCTTTCCGAAAAGCATAAAAAAGACGTTATGCCGGGCTTTACGCATCTTCAAGCCGCACAACCCGTAACACTCGCCCTGCATATGGATGCTTATGCCTGTATGCTCAACCGTGACAAATTACGGTTTAAGGATTGTCGGGGACGCTTAAATACTTCCCCCTTAGGCTCAGCCGCTTTGGCCGGAACTCCTTATCCGATTGACCGAGACTACACAGCCCAAAAACTCGGCTTTGATCGCCCGACCCATAACACGATGGACGCAGTTTCTGCGCGTGATTTTGCGAATGAATTCCTGTTCTGCGCCGCGCAAACAGGCCTGCACCTCTCGCGCCTGGCGGAAGAAATCATCATCTGGGCCACACCGCAATTCGGCTTTATTCAGCTTTCCGATAGCTGGAGCACCGGAAGCTCCATCATGCCGCAAAAGAAAAACCCCGATGCAGCCGAACTTGTGCGCGGTAAAACGGGCCGTTTAAACGGCAATCTCGTGCAGATGATGACAGTAATGAAGGCCCTGCCACTGGCCTATAACAAGGATTTACAGGAAGACAAGGAATCCGTCTTTGACTCCTATGACACACTTCGCCTGTGCTTACTGGCGATGAAAGGAATGCTGGAAACCGCCACATTTAAAACAGATGCCATGAGAAAATCTGCCGAAATGGGGTATACCACTGCCACAGCGCTCGCCGATTGGCTGGTGATGAATCTGGGCCTGCCCTTCCGCGATGCCCACCATGTCACAGGCGCGATCGTCAAAATGGCCGAGCGCAAAAGCTGTAAGCTGGATGAACTCGATCTTACCGCCATGCAAGAAATTGAGCCACGAATAACCAATGATATCTTCAAGGTTTTGAAGATATGACCGTTAAAATATACCACAATCCCCGCTGTTCAAAATCAAGGCAGACACTGGCATTGATCCGCGATGCCGGACATGAACCGGAAATTAAAGAATACCTGCAAACTCCCCCATCTTACGAAGAGCTTCTGGATATTTTCAAAAAGCTTAAACTTCACAGTGCCCTTGAAATGACCCGCACCAAAGAACCGGAATTCAAAGAATCCGGCCTGAGTAAGGATAGCAGCAATGAGGACATCCTTAAAAATATCGCCAAATTCCCAAAATTGCTGGAACGACCCGTAGTCATTACCGATAAAGGCGCCCGCCTTGGCCGCCCACCGGAAAATGTAAAAGAAATTTTGTAGACTAATTCACGCTACCCTTAACCTGACCTGCCAGATCAATCGCGTGCATAATATTGACTGTACCTTGCATCACGCCTTTTTCATGCTCCAAAATATAGTCCGTAACATCCATAAACCCTGCCCCCGACCGCACAAATTCACCGCAATTATGATTAGAAATCCCAGCACTTGAAGCCACGCTCATCATAGTGCTTTGCGCCGAAAACCATGAAATTAAGGACGGATCACCATTAAGCACAACAAAATCAGCTTCCATATCTATGGCTTTTTGCGCTTTGTCTTTATCTGCTCCGCAGGATATGCCTATAATCGCGTCTTCGCCTAATATGCTACGTGCGTCCTGATACAAGCCTGCATCATCCAACAACACACCATCCGCATCTTTTATATCTTCGAATTCTTCAAGGCCGCTTATAATTGCCACCAGCCCTTCAGCCTGTATCAAAGCAACAAGGTCGCCAATTTCCTCGTCAGCCTCCGCCTTATATACAAGCTCCACCACATCCATATTCTTCTCATATCCCGAAGCACGGTTGATCGTCATCGCCATTTGCCGCAAATTCGTAATAAGTCTCATCATGTCCGAATAGTTATCAATCCGTATATAAATCCCGCATGGCGGTGATCCACTCTTGTCATCACTCATTTTTTGCGTATATCCTAAAAAACTTAAAGAATTAAAGTAGTGTTCATGACAGAAGCCATTTTAGAAATCAAGAATTTATCCGTCGATTTCAAAACGCCAAATGGTGTATTCCATGCTGTCAAAGATGTAAGCTTTGATATCAAAAAAGGCGAAACAGTTGCACTGGTCGGAGAGTCAGGTTCGGGCAAGTCCGTTACAGCTTTGGCCGCGATGAAGCTTCTACCCTACCCTACGGCCGGTCACCCTGAAGGCTCATCTATCCGCTATAATGGCGAAGAACTGATCGATAAAAGCGAGCCCTTTATGCGCTCTATCCGCGGACGAGAAATCAGTATGATCTTTCAGGAGCCGCAAAGTGCTTTGAACCCGCTTCATACCATCGAAAAACAAATTGGTGAAATCCTGAAAGTCCATCAGGGCATGAGCATAAAACAAGCACAAAGCCGTATTCTTGAACTTATGGACCTTGTCGGCCTTGAAAAAATGAAATCCCGCCTTGGCGCTTATCCGCATGAATTATCGGGCGGACAAAGACAACGGGTCATGATTGCTATGGCGCTGGCCAATAACCCGAACCTCTTGATCGCCGATGAGCCAACCACGGCTCTGGATGTCACGATACAGGCCCAAATCCTAGAATTATTGCAGGATTTAAAAGAACGACTAAATATGTCACTGCTCTTGATTACCCATGATTTATCCATCGTAGAAAAAATGGCCGATAAAATCTGCGTCATGAAACATGGAGAACTGGTTGAACAAAACAAAACCAAAACTCTATTTGCAAAGCCCTCTCACGAATATACGAAAATGCTGCTTTCCACTCGCCCGCGCGGTGAAGTCCAGCCGGCAAACGAAAACTCAAAAACGATTTTAACTTGCAAGAATGTAAAGGTCCATTTTCCCGACAAACGAAGTTTTTTTGGTAAGCCAAAAACATTCGTAAAAGCAGTAGACGGCGTAGATTTAACGCTAAAGAAAGGCCATACACTAGGCATTGTCGGGGAATCCGGCTCAGGCAAAACGACACTCGGACTTGCAATATTGAAACTGAATAAATCCACAGGCAGCATTGTCTTTGAAGGAGAGGAAATAGGTGCTAAAAGCCGCAAAGAGATGCGCCCGCTTCGATCCCGTATGCAAATCGTCTTCCAAGACCCTTACGGTTCACTCTCCCCGCGAATGAGCATCGCCCAAATCATCGGTGAAGGATTGGCTCTGCACAAACCTGATCTATCCAAGGCAGATCGTGATGATCTAATTATCCAGACATTGGAAAGTGTTCGCATGGACCCCGAAACCCGTCACCGCTATCCGCATGAATTTTCCGGAGGACAGCGCCAGCGCATCTCTATCGCCCGCGCTCTAGCCCTAAAGCCCGAGCTTATTATATTAGATGAACCCACCAGCGCACTCGATGTCTCGGTCCAGGCCGAAATTGTTGATTTGCTTCGCGACCTACAAGAAAGAAACAATCTCTCCTATATTTTCATCAGCCATGATTTACGGGTCGTCAGAGCGCTGAGCCACGACATTATCGTGATGAAAGATGGAAAAATAGTAGAAAGCGGCATCGCCCATGATGTTTTCACAAAACCAAAAGAACGCTATACGCAAATCCTGATGGAAGCCGCCTTGAATTTAAAGGCTGCATCGTAATTACTTTGTGAAAGATGGACCAACCCTACAAGGAATAACAGTTATATCCTCCCATACACCTTGCTGAACATAAGGCTCTAATTTCAACCATTCATCCAAATCCTTTCGAGTTGGAAAATCAACAATCATAACAGAACCATTCATCTTGCCGCCCTCATCCAGAGTTGCCACACCAACAACCATATTCTTCATAGAATTATCTACATTTAAAATATGATCAGCCCTTGCATTTTCGCGCCTTTGGAGAGCAGCATGATCCTTTCCATCCTTGGCTATAATTACAAATTGCATTTTAATTCCCTTATTTTGTAAATATATCTTTTTTCCCTTTGCTTTTTAAGCGAAATCTGTGTTAAGACCTCTTCAACGTAATTGTTTTGTTATATAATCTATTAAACAAATTAGAAAGAGGTGAACACTGTGGTCAGTGTAAACGTAAGAGATAACAACGTCGATCAGGCTTTGCGCGTATTGAAAAAGAAAATGCAGCGCGAAGGTATCTTCCGTGAGATGAAACTTCGTCGTCACTATGAAAAGCCTTCTGAAAAGAAAGCACGCGAAGAATCAGAATCTGCACGCCGTTGCCGCAAAATGGAACGCAAAAAACGCGATCGCGACGGATTCTAGGTTTAACCCCTAAAGAATTATAAAATTTCTGAAAACTGTCGTTTCATAACAAGCGGCAGTTTTTTTATTTCAGATTATATGCTAGAATAAGTTGGTTTTCTTGAAAATTCCAACGTTGCGGGTATGAGCCTGATTATGCTTGATTTTAAAAAATTCAAACTTTCATTCGTAATAGTGTTCTTAACTCTTATTGCAACAATGGCCATATCATTTGCTGAGAATGAGAATGGTCATGAAGACACCTCGACGACCACAACACAAAAGGTAAAATGGGCACTGCATTCCTCTCCAAGCGGTTCTTTCAAAGTAAGATTTCCAAAAGACCATCAATATAAGCTTTTTCCTTTTCGTATTTCCGATAATTTTATTGCTTACTCAGGAGAAATTTTAGCAATACACGATGAAAAGCCATATAAAAATACCGTCAAAAGTTATCTTGTGAAATTCGATCAAACCTTGGGAACACCCCTAGGTGCAACGCAATCCGCCAGACTTATGGAGCAAGAGACACAAAAATATTTGATAGGCGCAGAACAAAGTGGTGGCACAATCCTATCAAATGAAATTGTTGATATAAAGGGTTTTCCCGGAAGAGAAATTCATATTTCCTATGACACCCCCGGAAAACGAGAAGGATTGAGAATTCGTATTGTTTACACGGATGTAGCTCGTATACAGCAAGTCTTTTCAAGTTCCGATGGAGGGTTATATGCCTATCGCACAAATGATTTCTTTGGCTCCATAAGATTCGCGGATGGCTATGGAGTTCAAGAAGGGGTATTAGCTGAAGATTGGAGAGAATTTTCCTCACCTCATAACATATTTACCATGAGATTACCGCAAAAAAACCCCGATTACACACCGGATGATCCAAAATTTAAAACTCTCGACAACTATGACTCGGCCTATATGATCATTCAGGACCCGGTTGTAAATAAACTCATCTATTACAATATCCATGCCTACAAAACCAACCAAAATGTAACTCCCGAGTGGGCACATAATTTTCTTTACACGGATTTTGTCAAAAAATTTGTTCCAAGGGCCTCACTCTCCAGCCTTGAAGTTGAGAAAAAAGTTGAAAACGATGCATATGGTCATAAAATAGGCATATTACAAACAAAGCTCATATTTGATCCACACCCAAAGTCACCTTATATAGATTCCGTTCTTCTTAAATTGCATTTTTTAGGCAATTTCATCATGGTTCAGGAAGTCGCAGGTGGACAAGGACACACCTTTAGTAATTTTGGGCATACATTAATTGAAAGCGCGATCTTCCATCCTCAAGACTACACAAAGGAAATCAGGGACGATATTAATGACCCAAGGCCTCGCAAAATGCCCGATCAAACAGAAGGCAAAAAAGAAACCTTCAATAACGACTTCCCTTATCTGGAAAAACCACCGGAAGAAGACAAAGGATTTTAGGAATAATCCAGATAAAACACTGATCCATTCTAGTCTATGAACGATTTAAGCCAAACTTTGTGATCATCATCAAGAAATGGCTCCAAAGTCTCAAAAACCTTTTTTGTATATGCCACAAGCCAGTCTTTTTCTTCCCTCGTCAAGAGATCAAAATCTATAAGCTCTTTCTGATAAGGCGCATACGTCAAAGTCTCAAACCCTAACATAGCCTTGCCCGTATCGCTGCTCACCCCCTCTTCTCTGACGAGAACAAGGTTTTCAATCCTGATACCATAAGTATCTTTTTTGTAATATCCCGGCTCATTCGAAATAATCATACCAGCCTCAAAGGGCACAATACCTTTAGGAGATATACTTGCAGCATCCTCATGCACACCAAGATAGCACCCTACTCCGTGCCCCGTTCCATGCGTATAATCAAGCCCCTCTTGCCAAAGCGCCAAACGTGCCAACGTATCAATCTGCGCACCGGTTGTTCTATATGGAAATTTTGCCATAGATACGGCGATATGCCCTT
Source organism: Alphaproteobacteria bacterium (assembly GCA_029880245.1). GTDB lineage: Bacteria > Pseudomonadota > Alphaproteobacteria > Micavibrionales > Micavibrionaceae > UBA1672. The sequence continues at coordinate 2,437 of JAOUOR010000076.1, read as the reverse complement.
TCAGAACAAGCGTATAATGCCGCACCATTTCTTCTGTTGGCTGCCCAATGACAATAGTTCTTGTGACATCGGTCGTTCCTGCAAAATCATCACAGAAATATTGCCCGCCACTATCAACCAGCAGCAAACCATCAGATTCAATTACCTTACTCGTAGCTTCACTCGCCCTGTAATGGATAATTGCGCCATTACCGGCAAAGCCTGCAATCGTAGAAAAGCTTGCTCCCTTATAGGCAGGATCTTCTTTCCTAAATGACTCCAGCTTTTCCTCGATAGAAAGCTCTGTCTCCTGACCGGAAGCCCCATGTTCCTCCAGCCATTTCAAAAATTTTACAAGCGCAACGCCGTCACGTATATGAGCCTGACGCATAGCCTCTTGCTCTGCCTTGGTTTTCTTCGCCTTTTCCAATATACACGGGTCATCCTCCCGCATAATATCAAAGTCTTGATCTTCCAGAATATTCAATAACTTTACTGAGACCGCCTTTTCATCCAGCCAGATTTTCCCATGTTTCAAATCAGATAAAACCTGAATAATATCATCCTTATCATAGATAGTAATATCCGTATCAAAAGAACAAACAGACGCTTTATTCTTGCCAACAAACCAGTCCACCTTTCCATTCTTATGGACAAGGGCATAAGACAAAACCATCGGCGTGAAGGGTACATCTTTTCCCCTTACATTAAGCAGCCAACACACAGAATCCGGCTTGGAGATCAAGAGATACTCCACGCCCTTTTCCTGCATTTTCTCTGTTAGAAAAGCGATCTTGTCCTTATCAGTTCTGCCTGCAATTTTATCCGGAAAATGCGTAACAGATTCTTGCGGAAAAACAGGCCTATCCTTCCATATCCCGCCCACAGGATTTTCATCAACCGCCAAAAGCTCAATATCTTTACCCTTCAAATCCTCTTTGAGTTTTTTGAATTGGGCCTGCGTATATAGCCAAGGATCATAGCCGATTTTTGCGCCAGTATCCGCATGCTCCCGCAACCACTCTCCGGCAGAAATTTCCGTAGAGTTCATAGTATCAAATAAATTTTGGTCAATCTGGGCGGCAAGCTGTATCGTATAACGCCCGTCACTCATAACCACCGCTTTGTCCATAAGAATAACCGCCAAGCCGGCACTTCCCGTAAATCCGGTCAGCCATGAAAAATGCTCGCTGCATGCCGGCAAAAATTCGCTTTGAAACTCATCGGTACGCGGCAAAATAAACCCGTCCAGCCCCATATCGCCTAGTTTTTGTCGGAATGTTTCTAATCGGGCTTGAGTATTCATAAGATTTTGTGGCATTGTTCCTGCATAGTGAAAAACAGTTTTTTTATATTGAGATACAGAATAAAGGCAACTCAATGAAAGATACAGCACATATTATTGTTTTCGGTAATGAAAAAGGTGGATCAGGAAAATCAACCACCGCCATGCACACAGCCATTGCTTTGCTGCGCATGGGATACAAGGTCGGAACCTTGGATCTTGATGCGCGTCAGGGCACCTTCACGAGATACCTCAAAAACCGTTTCCAATACATTCTGCAAAGGCGTGAAAACATCCCCAGCCCGGAACATATGGCTATTGAACGCTCAAAGGCCACCACAGTTGCCGAACAGCAAATCGAGGAAGCCGCCTTTATGACTATGGCTTTGGATGAACTGAGTGAAACCAATGATTTTGTCATTATTGATACACCTGGAACAGATTGCTTCCTGAGCCGCCTCGCCCATAGCCACGCCGATACACTCATCACACCAATGAATGACAGCTTCATTGATCTGGATTTACTTGCCAATATCGACATGAATAATTTTGAAATCAAGGGCCCTTCCGTTTATTCAGCAATGGTCGAAGAGCAACGCCGCAAAAAAATGATTTATTCGCGCAAAACAATTGACTGGATCGTCATGCGCAACCGCATCCCGCATTTAAGCACCAATAACAATAAAATCATCGCTGATTTGCTGGAGAAAATATCAAAACTGGCCAATTTCCGTTTAACCCCGGGCTTTGGCGAACGCGTCGTATTCAAAGAGCTATTCCTCAAAGGCCTGACCTTGATGGATTTGAAGGAATACCAGAATAACGAGCTAACCATGTCACAAATCTCGGCGCGGCAGGAAATCCGCACCCTTATCAAAGCCATAGGGCCAGAGCGTTTCAAAGGCCACCGCAAACCACTCAGCCCCGACGAGATTAAAAACAAAAAAATCTCCGCTAAAAATGATAATATCGTCAATACAAATGACCTGATGGACGAAACCGCCGAGCAAAAAAAAGTAAAAAGCGCTTAAGAGTTTATGCCCTATCTTATTCTCATTATTGGTCTTCTGGTTGGTGGTATAGCCACCTATATGTGGTTTCTAAACAGTGAAGCCAGACAGGTCAAACAGGCTATTCGTACTGTTGCTCTGGCCTTTTATGTCCTGATACTGA
>JAOUOR010000022.1 GCA_029880245.1 Alphaproteobacteria bacterium | reverse complement strand
GAACCGCGGCTATTTTGGGAAACAGCGTAGGATAGAGCAGCCAACAAGGCAACTCCAATCAAAATATAAAACAAAACATTCCCCGATTGTGTGTTTTTCATGAAGTAGCCCTTATGTCTTATAAATAGAGATTGTAAATATCGTATTATTCAATTATTTTTCTTATCTTAAGTCATTTTACAAATAAGATATATCAAATGGAAACAATAGAAAAGGCCGAGACTATTTACGTTGACCAGCATGTAGATGGTGTATGGTGTGACGGAGGAAATCCGGCTCTTGGTCACCCTAGGGTTTGGTATAGTTTTGAAGACACTCAAAAGACCAAATGTGGTTATTGCGGACGGCAATTCATAAAAGACCATCAATAGCTTTTCTTGATTCTTTTAGCTAAATTAAGCTATAGTGTAATTATATGTTGCCGATATTCGGGACATAACGACTCGCTTATATTAAGGAGGTTTATGATGACAACACGTTTATCACTCTTCGATAGCCCACTTTTTCTTGGCTTTGATCAATTTGAGCAAACTATTGATCGTATGCGCAAATCAGGTTCGGATGGTTATCCACCTTATAATATTGAACAAATTAGTGATACGAGCTTGCAGATCACTTTAGCCGTTGCAGGCTTTACAGAGGAGACTCTGGATGTAGAAATCGAGCAGAACCAGCTTGTGATTAGTGGAAAGAAACAGGCCGATGATGATGAGAGGGTTTTTCTTCATCGTGGAATTGCATCACGCCAGTTTCAAAGAAGTTTTGTTCTGGCCGATAATATAGAAGTCAGGGGCGCTCATCTGGATAACGGTCTTTTGCATATTGATTTGGAACGTATCATTCCTGAATCAAATGCTAAAAAAATAGCGATCAAATCTAAAAAAGGGGACAAAAAGCTTAAAACTATAGATGTAGAAAGCGAAACCGAGGAATAAATCATTGTTTTTGAGAAAGAAGTTTTGACAATCTATGTAGAAATAGAGTTACATAAAGAAATACTAGATTATAAGGACATAAAATATGACTACAAAGTACACTGAAACACATAGAAAAATAAAAGATAGCCTGCAGAGCCTCACGCCTCAGGATTTCAAAAGTTTCGGTCTTGGACATATTGCTTATATACGCCCCTACCATTTTAATGGAAAAGACTTTTTCACAGTCTTTGCTGCAAATGGAAACAAGCTTTACACATCAGATGCTATAGAAGATGCCGTTCAGTTGAGCAGGCAGGATAATTTGGAGCCGGTTACAGTTCACTAGAAAAATTTTCTTACGCTGCTTTGCTTTGAGATTGAATTGCAGTGAAAAATAGAGCCTGCATAGCATCTTCATCCTCGGCACCACGCAATGCATTACATAGATCTTCATCCGCAAGCATACGCGATACAGGTGCCAATCTTTGCAAGTGAAATGCTCCATGAGAAGCAGGAGATATAATAACCGCAACGAGGTCAACAGCCTGCCCTTTCATGGATTCGAAAGTTACCGGTGTCGCCAAAGATGCGAAAGCTGATACTGGTGTTTTAATAAATTTTGATTTCATATCCAAAATAGCAAGACCGGGAGAAGGACTAAAAAAGCGCTCTTGTGAATCTTGTTTACAAATACGCAAAATTATTTCTGCATCAACACAACAAAATGAAGAAATTTTTTCCGAAATATTGCGGAACACACGTGATTGTGTCCGAGCTTGTATTTTAGGTAACAAAATATCCATTTTAATGTCTTGTTCCAATTACAATCTCCTTGGCTGGTTTCTATTTGGTGGGTTGTAACATATATAAAAAGAGGAAATCTAGAAAAAAAACAATCCAATCTACACAAATATTTATATTCCTTTTCAATGACTTAAGTTGGTATTTTTATGTATATAAACTGTATTGCCAAACGATAACAAAGCATTAGAGAAATAAAAAATGCCCACATAAATATGGGCATTTTCACAAAAGATATGTAAGCGTATTTACTTATTGATCATCTGGTTCAATCCAGCCAATATTTCCATCCTTGCGCACATAAACCATATTGATTTTATCATTACTGGCATTTTTGAACATCAAGGCATTCTGATCTGCTAGCTCCATACGCATAACAGCCTCGGAAACACTCATTTTTTCGATATGCGTCTTAATTTCCGCAATAATAATAGGATCATCACCTTCAGAAATGTCCTCGTTATCTTGCTCTTCTGCTTCATTAGATGCATGCTGAATCGTTGAATAACGCGCTGAAAAAAGTTCTGATCCTTCGGCTTTATCCATACGTCCGTGATGATCACGCAATCTACGCTTATAACGACGCAAGCGCTTAGCAGCCTTCTCGGAAGCCGCATCAAAAGCCACATATGGGTCATGTTCAGTTGCTTCTGTTACCACCATAATGTTTTTACCAACACGCATGGAAATATTAACTTTGAACATCGCACTTCCGTGCCCTTCTTTAGAAAAGGTCACTGTTGCATCCGTTCCATGGTTAAAATATTTATGATCAATTTCCGATATCTTCCCCTCAACATGCTCACGTAATGCATCACCAACATCAATTTGTTTTCCCTGAACAGTCATTTCCATTGTTCTCGTCCTTATGTTTATGTTGAAAAACTTTTAATAATCATTTTTGAAAAAATCTAGTCCTTAATTAGAGATTTTTTCTGCTTTCGTCTTTGCACCGAGGAGCCAATATGCATGGCTTCACGGTATTTCGCCACAGTGCGGCGCGCAAGATCTATACCTTCTTCTTTTAGTATAACCACAATTTTGTCATCAGACAAAATTTTTCTAGGATTCTCTGCATCAATCAAAGATTTAATTCTGGACTTAATAGCTTCTGACGAATGCGCAATTCCACCCGATGAAATCAAAGCCGTCGTAAAGAAAAATTTGAGTTCGAAAAGCCCGCGCGGCGTGCCTATATATTTATTATTGGTCACACGGCTTACTGTACTCTCATGCATATCAATTTCCTCAGCTATTTCCTTTAAGGTCAGAGGCTGGAGAAATTCGATCCCGTAATTGAAAAAAGCGTCCTGATGCTCGACAATGGCACTACCTACTTTCAAAATTGTTTGCGCCCGTTGATCCAAAGCCCGTACCAGCCAATTGGCCGAAGCCAATTGTTCACTGACATATGACTTATCTTCCTTGCTTTTGGCTCTAGCCGAAATTTCGGTTACATATTCATTTTGAACCAGAACACGCGGCAATGTTTCGTGATTAAGCTCTACGCGCCAGCCGCCACCCAAATTTTTTGGCAAGCGCTTCATTAGAATGTCAGGAATAGCTGTTTGCACAACCAAATGATCGAACTCTCCCGCAGGCTTAGGATTTAACGTTTTAATCTCTGCCACCAAATCCATAAGATAGGTGCTATTAACGCCACATTTTTCAGCCAATCCTTCAAAATCGTGGTCTGCAAGCATATCCATATGCTCTAAAAAGCTTTGCATAGGTGCATCCAGCTTACCTTGCTCCTCCAGTTGCAGCGCGAAACACTCCTTCAAATCTTTGGCAAATACACCTGTCGGATCAAATTGCTTCATTATTCCAAGCAGCCTTTCAATGCGCTCTGTTTTGCAGCCGATGCGCTCTGCCAACTCACTCACGTCCTGACGCAAATAACCGCTTTCATCCAGATGATCAATCAGAAGGCACCCGACCATTCTATCTCTTTCATCCGCAAGATCGACAAATAATTGTTCCATTAGATGTTCTCGCAAACTTTTTTCTTCTCTGATCCTGTTTTCAAAACCATCATCCATAGTATCAAATTTAGGATTACCGCCTGATCCCATATCAACCATCGAAGAGCCTGCATCAAAATCCGGTGAATCAGGCGACTCAAAAGCCGCTTCTATTTCATCCTTGTTATTATCAGATAATTGGTCACTTTCCCCTCTTTCCTGTTCAATATCCTCGGAAGAATCCTGCCGTTCCAGTAAAGGGTTTTTCTCTATTTCAGCTTCAATAAAATCATTTAGCTCAAGATTATTCATTTGCAGCAGCTTAATAGCCTGTTGCAATTGCGGCGTCATTACAAGCTGTTGTGATTGACGTAAATCAAGCTTTTGAGAAATATTGCTCATATGTTCATTATATCATGCTTGAACAATCAAAATAAGAATTAAAGTGAAAAACCTTCACCTAGATAGACACGGCGAACATCTTCGTCATTTACGATCTCCTCGGCTGTTCCTTCTTTTAGGACATGACCATCATGAAGAATATATGCACGATCAACAATCCCCAGACAATCTCGTACATTATGATCTGTGATCAGCACGCCTATGCCTCGGTTTTTAAGCTGTGCAATCATATTACGGATATCGCTAACGGCAATCGGATCTACGCCGGCCAATGGTTCATCCAATAAAATAAAATCCGGTCGCGCAGCCAGCGCTCTTGCGATCTCCACACGTCTGCGTTCACCTCCGGAAAGAGCAACAGAAGGCGTCCGGCGCAAATGCTCTATCCCGAATTCTGCCATAAGACCTTCCAACAACAACCCTTGGTCTTCCGCGCTCAAATCCTGAAGCTCGACAACCATTCTAATATTGTCTTCCACGTTAAGACCACGAAATATCGAGGCTTCCTGCGGCAAATAACCAATACCCAGCCTTGATCTTCTATACATCGGTAGCTTGGTAATATCCTGCCCATCAAGCAAAATTGTTCCGCTATCGGGGCCAATCAAACCTGTTACGATATGAAAGCACGTGGTCTTTCCTGCACCATTGGGCCCTAATAGAGCAATAGCTTCTCCACGCCGGAGATTCATACTAAAATCTCTTAGAACCGGACGTTTTTTATATGATTTGGATAAATGAAAGGCACTTAAACCATTTTGTACGGCTTTAAGATGTGGCTTTTTTGTTATTAACGTCGTATCTGTCATGTTCTTTGATCATACAGTTTAATTGTCACACTTTTTTATATCAGTCTTTGTGCATAAATAAAACTATTTTGGCTTCTCCACCGAGCCAGGATAAAATACGCCGCGCACCCGCCCTCCTTCTTGTGTAACGCCGCCGTACATTTTGCTTATATTAGTATTTAAATCAACTTCAGCCTTAGAGCCTTCCAATACGTTTTGATCTTTTGTTATTTTTACGTTCTCGTTAATTTCAGCAATATTTGTATCGGCATTATAGACTGCATTATTTCCGGTCAGAATCTCCTCTGGCGTTGTAATGACAACATTACCTACTGCTTGCAAGGACTTCAAAACACGCTTCCCATTCTTATCTTCCTTAAAATCAGCAATCAGTGTATCAGCCTCGATTTTATCATCGGCGCGAATTGCCACAGCATTCCCGACAGCCTTTAACCGTCCCTGATCTACCCAATATTGAAGCTCATCACGCGCTGTAACTTGTTGATCCGGAGATATCAACTTCAAATTATCCCCCGTCATAACAGCATAGGCCTTATCAACTTCATAAACCGCTTTTTGTCCAAAAGCTTTACTCTCTTGCATTACAATCTGCACAATTGCCCCTGTCGCAGTAATTGTATGGATATCCATAGAATTATTTTCGCTCTCACGATATTTTGCAGTTAATACCTCCGATAAAAGCGTTGTCTCTCCCTGAACGACCCTTACATCTACATTAGCTTGAAAGAATTTTTCGTTACGATGCCATTCAAGACTTTCTTTGGCCGTAATTTCAATAGGCCTGTCGCTGCCAGACAAATTTTGCTGCGCAAAAACAATTTTATAACAAGGCATTACACAAAAAAGTGCGATCAAAAATATACGCCTAATCATTACGCAGTCCTTTATTTTCATTTCCTGCTTCAAGTGATTTAAAACCTTTTTCCAACCTCAATTTAGCCGGACCGGAAAACACGATATGGCCGGTTTTTCCATCAACCTGCACACCTTCTGCCTCAATACTTATATCCGGTCCCCTTCCTATAACGGCTTTCTCACTCCATGCATAGTTTTTGTTCAAATCAATATGAGCTTCGCTGCTTTGTATACTATATCCCTGTTCATGCTGCAAAAGCACATCGCCTTCAAGAAAAAAACGTTCTGTATCCTGCCGATATGCTCCCGTTTTGGATGTCATTCTTACAGAATTTCCATTGTTTAAAACCATTGTTCCAATTGGTTTTTCAAGCATAATCAAGTCTTTATTTTTTTCTCCCTGTATTGCTTTTAAAGCTGTGATTTTATAGGGCTGCTTTTTCTTATCGGAACTAACAAATTCAGGATTTAATAGCTCGTTACGTGTAACGCTTTCTTTAATATCCCTGCTAGAACTTTTCTCGTTTTTGACAGGGGAGATCATATCATTATCAACATTCTTAACAGAAAAAAGTATGATGACTATTCCCAGTGCTATCAATGGTAAAATAACCCGTGTAATGCGTACAAATCTTGTATAAGCACTGCCCTGTACATGTTCGCGAGATACTCCGGTCAATTGATCATAATTGACCTTCTTTAAATTTTTAGGGTTTGAATGTGTAGGGTCGTTGACCATTACCTCAGGATAATTAGATAACACCAGCTTGTAAACAATCCTGTAAGCGGAGCAACCCTATTGCTTTATTATTTTCTTGAACAATCAGGCTGGTAATATATTGCCCTTGTTTTTTTGTCATTATATCTACAGCCTCAGCAGCCAAAGCATCTTGAGATATAGATTTTGGATTTTTCGACATAACCTCAATAACAGATTTCTGAAGTAGCTGCGGCGACATATGGCGTTTTAAATCCCCATCAGTAATAATACCAAGCAATTGTTCCTGCTCATCAAAAACCAGAACGACGCCAAGATTTTTCTCGGTTAGCGTCAAAATAGCCTCATCCATAAATGCATCTGATCTAATCTTAGGCAAAGCGTCACCTAAAACCATAAGCTCCGAAACTTTAAGCAATCTTTGCCCTAATTTTCCACCCGGATGAAAAACCTTGTATTGTTCTGATGTAAGCCCCATACGTTCCAGCAAAGCAATGGCTAACGCGTCACCATAGGCAAGCATCATCGTTGTCGATGTTGTCGGCGCGAGACCATTCGGGCATACTTCATCTACTTTTGGCAATAAAAGAACAATATCTGCATATTTTGCCAAGCTACTTTTTGCATTGCTGGTCATGGCAATCAAAGTGATATCATAACGACGCGTATAATGTATTAGATCTGAGAGTTCTGAGTTTTCACCCGAATTAGAGAGCATTAGCACCATATCTTTTTCTGTAATCATCCCCATATCGCCATGACTAGCTTCCCCGGGATGAACAAAATAAGCAGGCGTTCCCGTTGATGCCAGAGTAGCCGCAATTTTACGTGCAACATGACCACTTTTTCCTATTCCAGCAACAATTAGGCGAGCATAACCTTGTCCATTTTGTTTCATAGTATGCACGGCTTCAACTGCTTTGGAAAAATTATCGTCAATATGCTGGCTTAGGGTATCAAGAGCAGCGCTTTCCGCTTTAAGAACGCGCACGGCATTATTAATATCCATATTTTCTTGCGGGTTTTGAGCTGTGCGCGCTTTGGCCATAATTTTAATGTTCAAAAATATCGTCCTGCCAACCTAATAGATCAAGATCAGCCCGAACTGTTATAAAATCAAAACAGCGTTGCGCAATCTCTTTGCGGTCCTCACGCTCCAACATGGTATTCAGTTGGTCCATAAGCCTGTGCAAATACAAAACGTCACTTGCTGCATAAGAAAGCTGTTCACTGCTGAGATCCTTAGAACCCCAATCCGATGATTGTTGCTGCTTACTTAGATCAACACCAAGTATGTCACGGCACAAATAACGCAGACCATGCTTGTCCGTGTATGTTCTGGCAAATTTAGAGGCAATTTTTGTACAATAGACATTGTTACATTGGACACCCAAATATTTTTTTATAATCGCCACGTCGAAACGAGCAAAATGAAAAATCTTTAAAACATCTGGATTTTCTACAAGTTTTTTTATATTTGGCGCATCGTAAATATCTTTGTCAAACTGAACCAAATGAGCTGTTCCATCTCCTGAAGAAAGCTGAATTACACAAAGACGATCACGTTCAGGCAGCAATCCCATAGTCTCTGTATCAATAGCTATGGAATCACCCAAATCAAGACCCTCGGGCAAATCATTTCTATGGAGAGTAATGCTCATCAAAAAATACCTTAAAATAGCTTAGTTAGGAACTTTAGGTTTATCAAACTAAATATAAAACCTCAAGGGCGGTCTTTAATATGCCTGTTAGCAAAAATGGTGCCCGGGAAAGGACTTGAACCTTCACTCCCACAAGGGGAACTAGCACCTGAAGCTAGCGCGTCTACCAATTCCGCCACCCGGGCTTTTTGCTGAGATCACTTAATAAGTGATCTTTAGAAAATACTCAAATCAAAAATTAAAATTTTTCTACCCTAAAAAAATAATTTACGGAATTTCCACGCGTTTATTAGTTTTATTTTAACTGTTTTTTTGTCATTATCATATCTGTGTAATGGTTTAGGACTATTCGTAATTCAAGATTGAGTTTACCCGCTAAAATGAAAAGATTAAAATCATGAAAATACTTATTGTAGACCGTGAAGAAATCACTATCCAGCGCATGGCCAACCGTCTTGAACCTGTGGGTCATAAGGTTACACAGGAACCTGTAAAAAATAATGCTGTCGAACGTCTGGAAAAAGAGGAATTCGATGTTATTTTTCTTGATCCGGCGCCTCTGACCAGTGCGCGGCCTTTGATTTTAAATTTAAGACGTGCCTCCGGTAACTACCCTTATATCGTGCAGATGGGCTCTAACATCCAGCGCACAGAAGCCATTCAAGCCGGGGCAAATGATTGCCTTCTAAAGCCAGTAGATCCAGAGATTCTTGATGCACAAATTGATAATGCAAAGCATCTAACCCGGTTGATTAAACGTATTAGTGATGATTCGGAAGACTTTCCGAGCGCAGGAGGTATCATTGCAAAATCAGCATTTAATCAACTTTTCCTTTCTGCTATAGACCGCTCGGGTCGTTATGGAGAAAAGACATTTATCGTTTTCATAAGCATCGCGAATTATCAAGACATATATCAAAAAGAAGGCCCTTATGAAGTAGAATACGCAACAGCCAAGCTCTCACAGTATCTGGTAAGACTGCGTCGTCAGTCAGACATAATCGCCCAGACAGGAGCCTCCGAGTTTGCTTTGTTATTGCAAAGACCTATTTATGAAACTGAACCTCTGGAAGCTGCGAATCGTTTTGCAGAATCTATTTCAGAATTCAGCGACTTACTTAATTCGGGTAATGTAAAGCCCGAAGTGCATGTTAAATTAATAGATATCCCCATAGGCTCACAGCTTATATCACATCACATAAAAGCTTGAGACATACGGCTTATAAATATAATCACTCCGTATCGTTTTTTCCATTTACAAAAAAAACTGTTTTAGCATCTTGTAAGGCGATGTTCTCGCACTTATTTTTGGCTTTATATTGCTTTTAAATTTCAACTTTTTTTTGCGAATTGGAAACACTCAAATGGTTTTCAGAAATGTTTTTTTGTGGTTTTTCATTGGTTTTTCTGGAGTAACCTGTTTTGCTCCACTCAAAAGTGCTAAGGCCGATATTGAAGGCTTGAAGCCGATACCATTTGGAGCCAATCAGGCTTTATCCAATGCAAGAGATAATATAAAGCTCAATGAAATTGAACCTTCTATAGGTCAGGAAGATGTGAATCTTGATCAAGTTGAAGACTCACTAACCATCAAAAGAAGCACTATTAAAGATGGTGATATAATTTTGTTAACTGTTGAAGGAGAGCCGGAATTAACAAAAAACCTTCCTATTGATTCCCAAGGCAATATTGATGTGCCTTTGATTGGTCAAGTTAAAGTTCTGGAACAGGATATTGCCTTTATTACAGAAACGATCACTAATCGTCTAAAAGACGGCTACATCAATGATCCGGTTGTTGCTGTCAGCTATAAGGCTGCCGAGCCCATTTATATACTCGGTGAAGTGACCAATCCCGGAGCGTATGAATTCACTTCGAATCTGACACCTTTGAAGGCCGCCGCGTTAGCCGGAGGTTTTTCCAAGAAGGCCAATCAGGATTATTTTGAACTCATAGAAAACCATAATGGGGGTAAAGATTCAGATCCTTCAGCAATTGTAAAAATGATCCCTTATTTTAAGGTGTTACAGCCTGGAGACACAATTAAAGTTAGAAAGCAGGCTTTTTAAATGGGGGTCTGGAGACGAAAAAGAAGTGTCAATTTTCTGGTTTTTCTTGATAGGCATGCTCTGCTGACGGCTTTTGCATTTATTTATGCGACTCTTTTGTCTTTTGTAGTTTTGCCTCATATCCCAGAAGAATATAAAGCCAGCGCCACACTTCGTTTTGAACCAGCGCCTCTCACACAAAAAGACATTGAACCTGACATTAAAAATGAAATACGCCTAATGCGTTCTGCTGCTTTTAAGCGTGATGTCACTCAAAGCCTAAAACCTCTAAAATATGCTGAAAACAAGAATGCAGAACAGCACGATAATATAAGCCCTTTTAAATTTTTGAATATCAACCCTGAAGATTTAAATGAGATAACACCGGCATCAGGCATTGAGCTTGAGGATATCTCCATAAAGGCTGAAGATTTTTCATCTATTGAGATATTAAAACAAGATGATTCAGGCCTTGTTGAAATCAGCTTTACCTCTACTGATCCTAGAGAAGCAGCTAAAAAAGCCAATCAATATGCGCTTTCCTATCTGGAAGAGCACTATAAAAAAGAAAAGACAGAAAAAAAGAAAAAACATCAGGAGATTTTGAAGACTCAAGAAACACCGGAAAAAGCCTTACTCTTCCAGCGTATAAGCAGCCATTTGAATGAAATTATAAATAATGCCTTTACTCAAGATGATAAAATAAGTCGCCTTGCCTATCAGGAACAGCTTTTTGTTCTTGGGAAGCAAATAAATGACTTAGAGGACCAAAAAAATAAATTTATTGCACAGAAGAAAAAACTGTCCTCAAGCAAATCCGAGTCTTCTTCTAAAAAATATAAATCTATTTATGCCGCAAAAAAGAAAGAAGAGGAAACACTTGAAATGCTATTAGACCGTTATGGTTACAAGCATCCTAAAATAATATCTTTGAAAGATAAAATAGAGCAATATGAACTTGCTTTGCGTAAAGAAAAGTCTCTAAAGGCACAGCAGACTAAGGCAAAATTAAATGTATTAACCGAGCAAATAGACTCTCTTGAAAAGCAAATAGACATCGCAAATTCGCAAGAAAAAGCACTTAGAATAGTTCAGAGTTCAAAGCAAGCCTTACAAGAAAAACAACTGCAACAAGTTTACTTTGCTCAGAGACTTCTCCCCGCTTTGGTTCCTGCAAATGGATTATATCAAAATGCCGGATACGAGACTGTTTCCGAGAATTCTTCCAAAGTCTCGTTGCCTTACACAGTAGAGATTGCCTCCATGGCAAAAACGCCGGAAAATCCGGATTTTCCTGCTCGCCAGTATGCACTAGCGCTTATTATGGGAGCAACATTACTTATACTTACTATCTTTTTTTACTTAAGCGAAAGAAGACGCTCTTTGCGTTATTACTCTTCCTTTGATATTGAAGATGATACGGATATGCCCTGTGTTGCAGGCATTCCCGACGTAGCCAAATTCTGTGATGTCTCGCATCTCGAAAAGACGAGAACACCTCATCCCGAGGTGGAAAAGGTACTTAGCGCGCTTTCTCTTAAACTGGATTCCAAGTTTGAAAAGCTTAATAAGGAAGGCTATGTTGTAACGCTGACATCTTCTTTTTCCAATGAGGGAAAAACGCAAACGTTACTCTGGCTAGGCCGCATTTATGCCAATGCAGGAAAGCGCGTGGTTATCATAGACGGTAATTTCAGAGAGCCGAATTTACACGAAGCAACGGGCAGAGGTAATACAACCTCTATTATCGATTATCTGACACAGAAGAAAACCCTTGATGAGATCGTCCATATGAATGAGCGTTTGGGTATTGATATGATCTTTAGTCAAAAAGTGCCGGATAATGCCAATAGATTACTATCTTCCAGCAAAATGTCTGATCTTATTGATGACCTTAAGCGCCGATATGATGTCATTCTGATTGATACGCCTAGCTGTTTGACCTATGCCGATGTTCTGGTTTTTGCAAAATTATCTGATCAAATTTTGTATAATGTGCGCTACGGAAAAACCAAGCGCGAATCCGTTTCTAAGGGGATAAAGCAGATCCAAAATGCTCTAAAAACACCAATTTCTTTTATTCTTGCACAAATAGACCCTGCCGAAAAACATGAATTCCATTACACTTAATAGGAAATAATTCCTTGACTTTTTAATGTCCGGCTTTTATATTCGAAAACATAAACGCCGGAAATCCGTCCTCACGCATGAGAAATCTCATGCGTTTTTTTATGTTTTTATTAAGGAGAAAATTTATGTCTACATTTTTACCACAAGATTCCAATGATAACCCTATTCCAGCTCTTCGTCTAAAATCCGGAGGTGCACATTCTATATCTGCAGCAGCGGCTTCTGCTCGAAATTCTACAGCATTTGCTGCAGAGACAAAAATAGTCAGCTTATATTCCGATGTTGCAGTTTATGTTCGCTTTGGCGATTCTGCTGTAACGGCTGCTACAACGGATCATTATTTCCCTGCCGGCCTTTATTATGATATCGCCATTGGTGGCGAAAATACTGCCCATTATACACATGTTGCAGTTCTACGCGCCGGCGTTACAGACGGCACGGTTTACATCTCTGAAAAAGAGTAAGTTCTTAAGCACGAGATCGGAGAGCTGTGGTAATGGTGCCATCATCCAGATAATCAAGCTCTCCGCCGACCGGCATACCATGCGCCAGCCTTGAAACCTTAATTCCCAATGGCCATAGAATATCTGCTATATAATGCGCCGTAGATTGACCATCAACCGTAGCGCTCAAAGCTAAAATGACTTCCTGTCCTTCTTTTCCCTCCATCTCTTCAAGTCTTAATTTCAACCTTTCAATACCTAAATCCTCCGGCCCAATTCCATCCAGCGCAGATAAAAGCCCCCCCAGAACATGATATGTACCCTTAAAAGCACCTGTGCGCTCTATGGCCCAAACATCGCTGACTTGAGCTACGACGCAAATTTGCCTTTTATCACGTTTGATGTCGCGGCAAATCTGGCAGGGGTCTGTCATATCCAGAGTGTTACAAATATGACAATTTTTTATGTTTTCCGCTGTATTTTTCAGGGCTTCAGCTAAAGGCACCATCAAGCCTCCACGCTTACTCAGCAAATGAAGCGCAATTCTGCGCGCCGAGCGATTTCCCAAGCCCGGCAAACTTCCTAGTAATTTAATAAGATGTTCTAATGGATTATCATTCATCATTTGGAAATATACACAGTCTCTTTACTTTTTAGTACTATAACCAAGTTATTCCTATGAAAAGACTTTGTCTAAAGTAAAATTCCAAACTATCCTCATAAAATGGCTCATTATTTATCAAAAAAGAGAAAAAAGCCTTTAGCCTTGCCGCTGACAGTTTCGTTCCCGGATCAGAAACAGTTATGGAGATGACATTTTAGAACCAGCCTAGTCATTATAGCTTGGCTTTCCATCTTTTTTCTTCGGATCAATATATCTAAAGAGACTTGAATCAAGATCAATGCCTGTTTTTAGATAAAATAACTCGACTTCCGTAATCATCCCTTGCGGATCGACCACGCGCCATTTTTTGAGCTCTATCGGATCTTCATCAAAGGCAAAAGTTATTGAGCCCCCTTCCGGATCGTCACGTTGCACTACTTCCAGCATAATTGTGTCATCCACCCTTTTGGCACTGCGAAGCTGTAAATCATCATCTAGCGAAAAATCCTTTCGCAGGAAGAAATCTGCAAGTGTAGAGCCTATAGGTGCGTTTGTTTGTTCCTCAAGAATTGAATCATAGAAATAGATAAATATGCCGTCGGCTACGACAAAATTCTCAATCGGCGGATCATAATCAAAGCGCACCTTTCCCGGGCGGTTTAGATAGAATGTGCCGACGAGTTGCTGCCCGTCATGTGTGGTCTGGACAAAACGGGCTTGTGCGGTTTTCAGACCCGAGAGATAAGATTCCGCCTCTTTTATAGTTTCCATTTCCACTCTTTTATTTCCTTCAAGCGCGTGCGCGGATGAAGAAAAAACCATGATCAGGAATAAAAATAAACGGAATGTGCGTTTCATATCAATAATCTCTTGGCGTTATTTTAGTTTACGGTTTTATATTCGCTTTAAACGTCACTAAAGTCACGTACCAAAATTTCTCTTTTTCCAGAAGAGTTTGGCGGCGAAATCACGCCCTGTCTTTCCATTTCCTCGACAATACGTGCGGCGCGGTTATAGCCAATTTGCAAATGGCGCTGTATAAAGCTGGTCGAGACTTTCCCCTCTCGGGCGATCACAGCTACGGCTTTATCATACAATTCATCCACTTTGCCATCACTATCCTCATCATCGCCGAACATAGCGCTCATCACGGCACTGCCATTGGCATCAAAGCCACCCTCATCGGTCACACCATCAAGATATTCCGGCGTGGCTTGCGCCCTTAAAAATTTAGTGGTTTTTTCAACATCCTTATCTGAAACAAAAGGCCCGTGCACGCGAGTGATTCGGCCCCCAGGTGCCATATAAAGCATATCCCCCATCCCCAAAAGCTGCTCGGCTCCTCCATCGCCAAGAATAGTCCGGCTATCAATTTTCGATGTTACCTGAAAACTAATTCTTGTTGGAAAGTTGGCCTTGATAACACCTGTAATAACGTCCACTGATGGGCGCTGCGTGGCCATAATCAAATGAAGACCTGCTGCCCGGGCCATTTGTGCCAATCTCTGAATGGCGTTTTCAACGTCTTTACCGGCAACGAGCATTAGATCAGCAAATTCATCGACAATAATTACAATATAAGGAAGTTCCTTAAGAACCATAGCCTGATCTTCAAAAGTAGGTTTTCCTGTTTCCAGATCAAATCCTGTTTGGACCTTATTGATGATTTCCTCACCATTTTTGATGGCCTCTTTAATACGCTTATTATACCCTTCGATATTTCTGACGCCTAGTTTTGACATGCTGCGGTAACGGTTTTCCATCTCCATCACGGCCCATTTCAATGCTACAACTGCTTTGCCCGGTTCGGTCACAACGGGAGAAAGCAAATGAGGAATATTATCATAAACAGATAGTTCCAGCATTTTCGGGTCAATCATAATAAATCGGCATTGCTCGGGCGGAAGGCGATAGAGCAAGGACATAATCATGGTATTCACCGCAACAGATTTACCCGAACCGGTTGTACCTGCGACAAGTAAATGCGGCATTTTGGCCAAATCGGCCAGAACAGGCTGACCACCAATATCCTTACCCAGTATAAGAGGTAATTTTGCCGATGTTTTTTCAAATAACCGCGAAGAGAGCATCTCCCTCATATAAACGGTTTGACGCACCTTGTTAGGAAGCTCGATACCAATCACGTTACGGCCCGGCACAACAGCGCAACGCACAGAAACCGCCGACATTGAACGCGCTATATCATCGCTCAGTGAAATAACCTTGGAACTCTTTGTACCAGGGGCTGGCTCAAGCTCATAAAGCGTTACGACTGGGCCGGGATAGATATTTACAATATCACCTTTTACTCCGAAATCATCCAGAACACTGCGCAGCAATTCTGCGTTACGCCTCAACGAAGCTGCATCCGGCTTGTCCTTCATGACATCAACGGGAACCTCTTCGATAATTGAAATAGGCGGGAACTCCCACTCTCCACTATCATTCATTGAAAATTTCTGTTGTGCCGTAGAAGCTCCGGAATTTTTCTTTGATTCATTATTTGTTTTGGGAATAATGACCGGTATAGAGCTCGGCTGCTTAGCCTGTATTACAGGGGTATCTCTTGCAGCAATCTCTGGCCCTGCACTTGGGATACGCGATTGGCTCACCTCCGCAGGCTTAGCCATTTCCTCATGTTTCTTTATTGATTTTTGCAAATGCATGAATTTAATATCTTGCAGTTTTTGACGGAAAGAAAGCAGTTTTGGCTTTTCAGATTTTCCTTCAAAAAGGTCAGGATCATTATAATGCTGCACCCATTCATAAAACGAATGATATATATCAGCACAACTTGCAAGTATTGTAAAAGCAATAATTTTGCACCTAAATCCTATTGATCTAATACTTTCCCTAGAAAATGCTGCAGCATAGAGAAAACTGGAAATCGCTAGAATTCCAGTAATCATACTAAACAAAGCTCTATCATAAGGTATATGGATAAATTTAACAGCTTCTGTCATAGTATTCATAATTAATGTTCCAGCACTCCCCCCCAGATAAAGCTGTGCTCCCCAACCACCGGAAGAAATTGGCGAGATAGAAACGGACCCCAATAATGCTGCTAATAAGAGCGCAGCAAACCGAAAGGAGACCGGCTTTATTTTCTGACGTTTTAAAATCCGCATACCCAGATATAAAAATCCTAGCGGCAGGACAAAGGCTGCTGCACCCAATGTCTGCAAGAGAATATCAGAAACCCACGCTCCGGCATAAGAGCCATAATTTTTTATATTTTCAATTTCAGTAGATGCTGTGTTCCAAGAGGGATCGGCACTATTATACGATATAAATGCAGCAAAAAGAAAAAAAGCCAACCCAACAAAGATTAGAGCAATACTGTCGACAAGACGACGTGCAACAAATCTTTGAAAGGATTCAGGCAAAAACGGAATTGATTTTTTTTTAGACTTTAGTGGTCGTTTAATTTTTCGAGAACGGGCCATTAGAAAAATTTCCCTTGAATTTACCGATAGTAACGTTGAGACACTTAAATATTGGGCAGGTTTGTTAATTTGTCGGATTATAGCAAAAATTTTGTTCTAATAACACTGAAAATATCCGAACATCCTGATTAACTATAGTCGCTGCTTTCTTATTATACATACTAGTCTTGCAATTCACCCATAGGATCAGCTTCAACCAGATTACCAAGCTGCTCATAAACATTGGCATTTTCATGCATTTGCTCTTGGATGTCCTCATTCTGATCGGCCAGTGTCCGGAAAAACCCTGCAGCGTCTTTCAAAAGCCTTCCAGCAAGTGCACTATGTGATGTATCTTGCAACATGCCCGTAGGGTCTTGTGATATAAGCTGGGCCATTTGATCAAAAACAGTCGCATTTTCGGTCATCTGATCTTTTAATTCTTCATTCTGGCTTGCGAGTGTACGAAAAAATGTAGCTGCATCGGCTAAGAGTTTTCCTGCAAGCTGGGCGTGAGTTGACATTTTAGTCTCCTTTAATTTTACTTTTCAGTAAGAAGACTAACATGGAAAACTCAGGTAAAATCAACCCCTAATTTTTTAAGTGGCTGTTTTTTATAAGGATTACAACTCTCCGGACTGAGAATTTGTTTTTTTCCGGAATGAGTGAGCCTTATAAGCGCCAAGTAACTTCACGTCTTTCGCGAAGAAACCAAGCTCTTCCAGAGCACGATTAAACTCCGTGCTTTCAGGATGCCCTTCCACATCACAATAAAAACGCGCAGCCTGAAAATTCTCATCCACGTAGGATTCAAGTTTTGTCAGACTCAGTCCATTCGTTGCAAACCCGCCCAAAGCCTTGTATAGCGCTGCCGGGATGTTACGCACTTCGAATAAAAGGCTGGTTATGATATCGCCATCCTCTTCCACATCAGGAAACTCCGGCTCACCTGAAAGAACCAGAAAACGAGTCGTGTTGTACTTCTTATCTTCTATCTCGCGCTCTAATATATCCAGCCCATATATTTCAGCCGCTAGCTCCGAAGCAATAGCCCCATGTGCTTTATCCTGTCTTTCCGAGATTTCTGCTGCAGCCCCTGCTGTGTCAGCATGAACATGTTGACTAGCCTCCAAGCCAGAGAGAAATTTCCGGCATTGAGGCAAGGCGTGAAGATGGCTATGAATATGTTTCAAATCTTCAATTTTAGCACCTTTAATCCCCAATAGCATGAGATTTACCTTCTGGAAATGCTCCCCTATAATGAATAATTCTCTTTCCGCCATAAGATGGTGCACATCAGCTACGCGCCCTGCTATTGTATTATCCACGGGGATCATGGCCAGATCGGTTTTCCCTGTTATCACATTTTCAAATGCCTCACTAAAAGAATTACAAGGTACAGTTTTGAGATCAGGATAAACTGCACGGCAAGATATATCGGAATAGGCTCCATGAGCCCCTTGAAACGAAATTGATTTATAATTTTCAGGCATTTTTTGTCTTTATACTCTTAAATAATTGATTTTTTAGTTGAACGACTATACGCAAACTGTATATCTATGTCGACAAAACTATTAAGGATGATAATATATCCTTGATTTGCGTTCGTTAAGTGACTATTTAAAAAACAAAATAATATCAGGTTATGATCTATGTCCAGTTTTGAATTTAATAAAATTTTCGCCGCACTTTTATGTGCAATGATTACGGTTTACCTTGCCGGTTTTTTTGTCGAGAAAACTTCGTACAAAAAGGGCCTTGAAAAGGATGCCGTTACGATTGATGGGGCAGAAAGCTCCGACGGCCATGGTGGTCCGGAAAAAGAGGAAACGGCCGAACCTATCCTTGCGCTTCTGGCTAATGCCGATATTGGAAAGGGTCAAAAGATTACAAAAGCATGCGCCGCATGTCATTCTTTCGAAAAAGGCGGCCCAGTCAAGCAAGGTCCTAATTTGTGGAATATTGTGATGGCTGATAAAGCTGCAGTTGCCGGATTTGATTATTCAGACGCCTTAAAGGAAAAAGGTGGACAATGGGATTACGCCTCTTTGAACGAGTTTCTATGGAAACCAAAGAAGTATGCAAACGGAACAAAAATGAACTTTATTGGTCTTAAGAAACCGGAAGACCGCGCTGCGATTATCGCCTGGCTACGCCAACAGGCAGATTCTCCGGCGGCGCTTCCTACGGCAGGAGACATCGCCGCAGAAATGCCTAAGGAAGAAGAACCTGTTGAAGAAAACCATGGCGATGAAGCTACTCCGGCGGAAGACCCTGCACATCATTGATAGTTAGAGTTAGTTTCCCCTCAAAAAGCGTATGAAATTTACGCTTTTTTTATGCCTTTTTTTCCCATGATCCTTGGTCGCTTTGCTGCCAGTATGTAACTTCAAACCCTTGTTCTTTATAGGTTTTCCAACGCGTGCGTGCGTCTTTTACAGCGTCTTCATCCTGCCCGTCGAGCATCTCACAACATAGTGTAAAATCATCCATATTTTCAGCTTGCGCCCCTTGAGAAATAATAAGCACATCTGCCCCATTCGGATTTTCATCCTTGGCCGTTAGCCATATGGGTTGCATTTTCTCATTACCGTCTTTATTGCTGCCATGAGGTAAAAACGAATCAGGGTTATAGGTCCATAAATATTCATTGAGTTTTTCTTTTTCGGCATCGTTTGCACATTTAACAATAATTTTATGACCATTTGACAAGGCCTTGGAAAGCAGTGACGGAAGGACCTGATGTTCGTTTTGTCGTTGAAGATGATAAAACCGTATTTCTGTCATGTGTATCCCTCATGATCCTTATAATCATGCATGTTTCCCTTATAATCTTCGACTCTGTAGATGCCGTCTTCACACCCTCCTACATAGTCATGTCCTACGGGAACTTTGCCATGCCCACCCGGGATATCCAGCATATAATCCGGCAGGCAAATACCTGAAAGGCGTCCACGGAGTTGCTTCATCAGCTCTTTCCCTTTTTCAAGCGGTACTCGAAAATGCCCTGTGCCATTGGCTTTATCGGGGTGATATAAATAATATGGCTTTATGCCCTGTTCTATGAGTTTTCTAAACAGGCTTTCCAACGCATCAACATTATCATTTACACCTTTGAGAAGGACAGATTGAGAAAGCATCACACAATTAGCTTGCCTTAAATCAGCAATAGCCCTTTCTGTTTCTCTTGTGATTTCCTGAGCATGATTGATATGGACAACCATATAAAGAGGTTTAGTAACATTGGATAAGACTGCCAGAAGTTCTTCTGTAATACGATCGGGATCCGCAATGGGTATGCGCGAATGAATGCGGATAGTTTTTACGTGCTCGATTTTCTCCAATGCCTTGAACACAGGTTTTAGCCTGCGTGGGGAAAGGATGAGAGGATCTCCTCCCGTTAATATAACCTCCCAGATATGCGGCGCGCTTCGAATATATTCCAAAGCGTTATCCAGATCTTCCACCGACAAACCATCCGCATTTTTTCCAATCATTTCCCGCCGGAAACAATAACGACAATAGACCGCACAATGATCTGCTATTTTAAGTAAAGCCCGATCAGGATAACGGTGAACAATCCCCTTCACAGGACTATGGGCATTATCACCAATAGGATCGGAAAGATCACTCTCCGTCAGCTCCAGTTCCTTTAATGACGGCACATATTGAACTGCCACAGGATCGCTTTTCTCCTTGATAGCAGCCAGAACATTGGGTGATAAACCTATATCATAGCGGGATTCTATCTGTCTGTAGCTCTCAATGTCCGGAAACTCAATTAACCCGGCATCATACAGTCCGCGGACACTATTGATACGGTTTGTCTTGTTTTTGATTTTCAACATCTTTTCAGTACTTCAGGACTCAAGCGTTTTCGTAGAAGTTTGCAATCATGCGATCCAGAACACGCACACCAAAGCCTGTGCCGTATTTGGGTGTAAGATCGCGATCTTCCTTAATCCATGCCGTGCCGGCAATATCCATATGCGCCCAAGGCACCCCCTCTTTGATAAAATGCCATAAGAAACCAGCAGCCGTGCATGACCCTGCTATGCGGGTTGATTTTTGCGCCATATTCTGGATATCGGAGATTGTGCCCTCCATATCCTTCTTCCAATATTCATCCAAAGGCATACGCCACAGCTTTTCCCCTGTTTCCTCTCCGGCTTTATTCATATGATCCCACAACCCGTCATCCGTCGAGAACGTCCCGCAATATTCGTGGCCCAAAGCAACTAGCATAGCGCCTGTTAATGTTGCAAGATCAATTATAAGGCGTGGATTATAGCGCTCTTGTACATAAGACAAGCAATCTGCCAGCACTAAACGTCCTTCGGCGTCTGTATTTAAAACCTCAATTGTCTTTCCACTGTATGATTTAATAATATCGGCAGGGCGCGTTGCGTTACCCGAGGGCATATTTTCAGCCAAACCTACAATCCCTATAACATTAGTTTTGGCCTTGCGTCCGGCTAGCGCTTTCATAAGCCCAACCACAGCCGCAGACCCGCCCATATCCATTTTCATATCTTCCATACCGGCAGCAGGTTTCAAGGAAATACCGCCTGTATCAAATGTTACGCCCTTACCAACAATAGCTAAAGGCCCTTCTGAAATAGACCTATCCCCGATCCAGCGCATAATAACCATACGTGGTGGATTATATGAACCTTTGCCTACAGACAAAATTGCCCCCATTCCGAATTTTTCCATTTTCTTTTCATCGAAAATATCGATTTCAACGCCAAGAGGCTTAAGCTCGTCTCTAATCCGTCTTGCATACGTATCAGGCACTAATTCATTAGGAGGTTCATTCACAAGGTCACGGGCAAAAAACACGCCATCAGCCACTTTTTCAAAATCATCATACAGTTTTTCTGCCTTTTCGCTCTGACGCAAAACAAAATGCAGATTCTCAAATAGAGTTGGTTTGTCCTCATCAGGTTTTGGTGTTTTATATTTTTTAAAATCATAAGAGCGAAGCTTCACCCCATTTGCGAAATGGGCTGCCAGCTCCTCGCTTTTCGGATTATCATTATCAGCATAAAAATCAGCATTTGAGATATTCTCGGCCTTCAATGAAACATAAAGCTTGCCACCTATCTTCTCTGCATCCACAGGATTCAGCTTATCCTTATCACCAAGGCCCAGTAGCACCACACGGCTATAATGTGAATCTTCCGGTACCATCAAAATTTCTATATCACCATACTTTCCCTTAAATTTTTTAGTGTGCTCAAGAGCATGATCTAAAAACCCGTGCATCTCATAGTTTACAGTATCAAAAGATGCACATTTCTCTTTATCGCTATAAAAACATAAAATAGCCGTTTCATACCCGTTAGCCGGTGCCTTGGAAAACGTAACTTTTAAGTTGCTCATGGATGCGCTCCGTAAAAACTATATCTATATAAACTTATCTTTTATTCGCTTTGATATGAATGTCTGACATAGTATAAGCTATTGCAAGGAAAGGCTAGTGAGAAGACAGGAACAGATATGAAAATTTTTATCTCCTATATTTTCAAAAACCTGGTAACGGCCACGGTATTTATAGCTATAACACTTACTTTTATTGTGTTTTTGACACAATCTCTGCGTTTTCTGGAAATTGTCGTGAATGCAGGCAATGCTGGCTCTGCTTTTTGGGTGCTTACTTTTCTGGCACTACCGCGATTTTTCGAGGTTATTTTTCCTTTGTCCATTATGATTGCGACCGTCTTTATCTATAATAAAATGACCATTGATTCTGAGCTTACAGTTATGAAAGCTGTTGGGCATTCCCCTTTTTCTTTGGCCAAACCGATTATTTTACTGTCACTCATAACTGTCTTTATATTATGGGCTGTAACGTTGTGGGTAGCACCAACCGCCTTAAAAAAAATGCAGGCGATGCGTCATAGCTTAACCAGCGAATTTTCCAGCATGCTTTTCAGAGAAGGTATTTTTAACCAGCCCGGAAGCGGGCTTACGGTTTACATTTCAGATCGCAGTCCAGACGGCACATTATCTGGACTTATGATTCATGATACGCGCGATGAAACCAAACCTCCTTCAACAGTACTGGCCAAGAGCGGTATGATGATTACTGAAAATGATGAAAACAAAGTCATTGTCTTTGATGGCTCGCGGCAATCTTTTGATCAAAAGTCCGGTATTTTACAGATCCTGACATTTGAGCGCTATACCATCAATCTACCCGAGGCCGGACCTGTGCGTAAACGCTGGGCAGAGCCTGATGAACGCACCATTTTTGAACTTCTTAATCCAGACATGGCAATTGACCGTGACCGCGAAAATTTGCGTAATTTTTCAGTAGAAATTCATAGACGCTTTACGGCTCCTCTTCTGGCTCTGGTCTTTCCACTTATTGCACTTACAGCTCTTCTGATTGGATCGATCGACAGGCGCGGACAAACAAAACGTATTATTCTTGCAACAATTTGTATTATGCTGGTTCAGGGGCTATTTCTTGCTTCCTATAACATCGCTAGAAACAGTAGCATAGGTCTTGTCTTGATGTATCTATTAACTGTTGCACCTATTATCATATGTCTTTTTTTCCTCAGTGAAAAAAGCGAGCATCTAAGATATAAGTTCCTGTATAGGGCAAAAAATATTTTCGAAAGACCAAGTCCATGAAAATAACACCCACACTCAGTACTTATCTTGTGAAGAATTATTTTTACAATCTTGTGGTTTTGATGCTGGCTCTCCTTGCGGTAATCTACCTTTTCGATACTGTGGAACTTGTCCGACGTGCCAGTAATCATAACGATGTGCCGCTTGTTCTGGTTCTGCAAATGGGTTTGTTGAAACTACCTGAGGTCGGACAAACTCTTTTCCCTTTTGCTGTGTTGTTTAGTGCCATTTATACATTCTGGCAACTCACGAGGCGTTACGAGTTAATTGTGATTCGCGCCTCAGGTTTTTCAGTCTGGCAATTTTTGCTGCCTATCCTGACCATAGCTATTCTAATAGGCGTTTTAGTGGTTGCTGTAATTAATCCGATTGGCGCAGCATTGGTTACAAAATTCGAAGAATTAGAACGCATTCATTTAAAGCGTCAAACAAATCAGATTGTTGTTTTTAAGGAAGGTTTATGGCTTCACCAGAAAATCCTGATCGAGCAGGACAACGGAAACCCAATTGAAGACCCAGGCGAGGCTGTTTCTACGCAAAAAGACAAGCCCTTGATTTCAGGCTATGTTATTTTGCATACGCCAAAAGTGCAGCAACCGGATTGGATACTTCATAATGTGACCGTTTTTTATTTTACGGACGAGCATAGGTTTTTACAGCGAATCGATTCGAAAACGGCAACGCT
Organism: Alphaproteobacteria bacterium; assembly: GCA_029880245.1. Classification (GTDB taxonomy): domain Bacteria; phylum Pseudomonadota; class Alphaproteobacteria; order Micavibrionales; family Micavibrionaceae; genus UBA1672. The sequence continues at coordinate 5,191 of JAOUOR010000022.1, read as the reverse complement.
TCAAGGAAAAAACTGGATATTTAAAGATGTCGTCATTAACAAATATTCTACGCCAACCGAACATGATGCCGAGTACATTCTTCCAACCAATCTTACTATTAGTGATATTGAAGAGAGTTTTTCTTCGCCTGAGACAATGTCGTTTTGGAAGCTGCCCGCTTATATCAAAACATTAGAACGCACAGGGTTTGATGCAACGCGCCTTAAAGTTTATCACCAGCATTTGCTCTCACAACCCTTGATGTTTGCCGCAATGATCTTACTAGCAGCTACAGTTTCTATGCGGCCACCACGCGCACGCAAGACATTTCCCTTGATAATGGCAGGGGTTTTTATGGGTTTTATAATTTTCTTTATGTCCAATTTCCTGCAAACGCTTGGAACAACACAGCAAATACCACCAATTTTAGCGGCATGGGCGCCCGCCCTGATCAGCTTTCTATTGGGCCTGTCTGTTATCATGACTACGGAAGATGGTTAAATCCACAAGATCACTCTGGCATTTTTAAATTTTTTCTTTATAAAAAATACGCACAGATTATTGTATAGAATTCATGTTATTAACCAAACGATAAGGTGTATCGTGCTACAAAAAAGTACACTTGAATTATCGTTTCATTAAAGTTGTTTAGTTCGGATATATTTAGAGATATAGATTATGGCTGGTTCAAGCACATTACAGTTGTTTAGTTTTGATTTTCTTACAAAAAAAGTTGCTTTTTTTATCGTTATAGTGCCTGCATTGTTTTTGACATCATGCAGTCATAATGGAAATGGTGAAACGGCTTTTAATAATGAGTCCATGATTTATGACCCTTATGAAGAATATAATAGGCATATTTTTGCTTTTAACTATAAAGTCGATAAATATTTCACTCATCCAGTCATACGCGGATACAGAACGGTAGCGCCAGAGGCCGTTCGGAACAGTGTTCGTAATGCGCTTAGAAACCTTAATAGCCCGGTGACGTTCTTTAATCAGGTGCTTCAAGGTGATATTGAAGGGGCCGGTACAGTATTGGTCCGCGCAAGCATAAACAGCCTTTTGGGTTTTGGCGGTCTGATAGATCTGGCTGCACATGAGGGCATTGAGTATGAATCCGAGGATTTTGGACAGACATTGGCTGTTTGGGGCATACCGCACGGGCCTTATCTTGTGGTTCCCTTCATAGGTCCATCTTCAATGCGTGATTATACGGGTTATTTTGCCGATGGGGCAATGGATCCTTTGCGCTGGTATCTCTTCAATATAGAAGAAGAGCACCTTTATTATACAAAATCCGGCATTGGGTATCTTGATCTGCGCGATTCCCTTATGGATGTTCTGCTTGATTTGGAAGCTAGCTCTATTGATTATTATGCTTCTGTGCGCAGTACCTATTACCAGCAGCGTCAGGCCTTGACAGAAGACCGCGCAAGACAGCCTATTGAGGATGTATCTTATACTTTCCCCGAATTCGAAGATTTTTGATACTCTCCTTTTGAATTCCTGTGAACTATAATTTTAGCGGCGGCTTAGCATATTTTAAACTTGTTATGATATGCTAGATTAGGTATGCAGTTGGGCATAGTATTAACAGGAGTATAATATGCGTTTTCAAAGGGTCTTTATGGTTGCACTACTAACAAGTGTCAGCTGTACCTCATTTAATCTGGATGCGCATGCTTTTACTGAAACTTTTACCGGCAATTATACCCCTTCGATAGAAAATCGTATTTTTGTATCACAAGATGAGAAGATACAGGTCGGTGCTAAAAAATTCATTGATACGCTAGCGCAAGACGGTATAGGTTTTTTGAGCGATGACAGTCTTTCGGAAGACCAGCGTAAGGAAAAATTTCGGGAGTTTCTCCTCAGAAATTTTGATATGAACGCAATAGGCCGTTTTGCTTTAGGCCGATATTGGAAAACCAGTTCTCCGCAGGAACAAAAAGAATACCTCAATTTGTTTGAAGATATGATCGTTGACATCTATTCAAAGCGTTTCAGTGATTATAATGGCGAGGCTATCATAATTGAATCTTCTCGTCCCGAAGGAAAATCCGATACTATTGTTACATCTTCAATTGTACCAGCCAGTGGACAAAAAATCAGGGTCGATTGGCGGATACGCTATAAAAAAGATCAATACAAAGTCATTGATGTTATGGTCGAAGGTGTCAGTATGGCACTCACGCAACGATCTGATTTTGCGTCTGTCATACAACGCGGCGGCGGAAAAGTTGAAGTTCTGCTTGCTCATTTGCGCATGAAGTAAAAAATTTCAGATATTTTATAACTGACTCATAATAGTCTTGTCGAGTGTACTCTTGCCCTCATCAGCCATGCGGCCTTGCAGACGATCAATCATGCCTTCGAATTGTGCACCATAGCGTTGTTCTCCCCGGAACATAGTACCAGAAAGATCCTGCACCGGATCGCCTGCGTTTTCTTGGAATGTGGCAACTGTAGCCCCCATCCAGCGTATGATGTTATTGGGAACGCTATCAATCATTTTAAAACAGGATACGCCTATCGCATAAACCAACATCACATAAACCACTGTATACATTAATTCATCCAAAGGCCCTTTAAGAAGGCTGACATTATGTACCACTGAAGAAACAGATATTGAAGAATCAATAGTACCGCCACCTATGGTAAACATCAAAATATCAAAAAGGTCATGCAAAACATCTACTAATGAAGAAAATAATATAATGCTTGCTATGAAGCCGAAAACTATCAATGTCGGCCGCAGCATAATTTCCATCAAAAGAAAATAGCCGTTTGTAGCCCAAGGCCCAGGCAGGCCCTCACCATCAATTTTAAGATGGGCCATACACCACAAAGGCATTGCAACAATTGCCTCGAAAACACTTTTTATCCAATGCCCAAAAGCAAAGAAAAAATAGATAAATGGCATAAAGGGCAGCACATAATACAATATGAAACCCAGAGCAAACCCTATAAAAGAAATTTTGGTCAAAAAAGTAGAAATCGTCTCAATACCCAAATCCATACCGATTACTTTGTCTAGAACAACCCCAGCGCCTTGGCCAGTAACTCCAAAAAACAAATTCCTTAAAGACGCATCAACCAACCCCTTGCCCAGAGAACTAAGTACGGCTAATGGATGGATATTTATATTTCCTCTGGGATCAGCGCCAATACTAAACATATTTTCACGGATATCTATAATACCATTTGTTCCAAAAATCATATTAACAGCATCAAGGATAGGATTTCCCGTTATCCCGGTATAGGTAGATGCCGCAGCATTACACTCTTCCCAAGAGGTATGAATACCATATAATATATTTGCGATTTGTGCATCGGCAGGTTGGTCATATTCAACAAAATTACCGTTTTTCAGCAATGGGTTATATCGACCTTTTGTCGTAGAGTTATCGTCACTTTGATCGTGCGCATCTGCTGTTTTTTCCATCACCATCGGATAAAGAAAAGGTCGTGGAAAAGCCATAATAGCACTAGTGACCAGCCCATTTGCTTCAGCTATCTTGTTATACCAAAGTGCTGCGCCTACCCACCCTTTGTCTCTAATATCATTGGGAACACTATAATCATAATTGGTCCTAATCCAGTCTATGGTATTATTTGCAAATTGTTGCATTGTCCCGTTAAGCGGACTGATAAAATCCCCGCCAATATATTTCTGATTTAGCCTATCAAAGTAACGTGATGTATCTTCATTTGCCGGACAGGATATCCATTGAGACGGCAAAGTTGATCCGTCTTGTAAAGGAGTGGCCAGTGTTTGATCTACACAATTTGCATTCGTATCATAAGGCAAAGCAGCAGCAACCGCACATAGTGATATTTCTGACAACATTGGATCATATAAATACTCTGCCACGGCCATGTAATGATTCGCCTGAATACCCATAAGATTATCTGTAACCTCCGGCTCGGTGCTTGTTACGGATATTGCCAATTCGCCACAGGTCGGCTCCACAAACCCCCAATATTCGCCGTGATCAGATGGCGGATTTGTAAGGTAAGACGCGACGTCACCACCGACAGGGTTATAATGTCCGAAACGGATATAAACATTACTATTTCTTGAAAATGCTACCGCTTTTTGAAAATCTTTTATATTAGCAAAATAGGGTATAAAGTCTACTAATGTACCCCCCATACTATCCATGGGCGCCACACTATTATGCTCCCTAACGACATAAGGTAAAATCGTTTTGTCATGCATCAATTTCTCGGCAATAATACACGTTAAAACAATATGCATAAATTGGGAAAAAGATCCGGCCTCAGGAATCATTGGCTCAGCTATAAGTGATTCTTTATCACCTAAATATGTATCCAGACCTGCTGTTAGCGTATCATGAAATTTATACCAGGCATTAGATGCCATATTCGATCCCCATCTGGCGACAGAAAAAGTAATAAACTGCGCCGCATTAATACCTGTATTAGATGTTCCCGCGGCTCCATCCTGGGTCAAATTCATAGGTATGATAAAAGCAAAAAACAGGATTAATCGTGGTATAAACCATGCACGATTTAGCCTCTTCCCAAAAGGCGTGCCAGATGTAATGGTTTCTCCTATAATTGCAATCACGTAGTAAATAATGATGATCATGGAAATAAAGGCAATTCCCATTGAATATATTTCCAGAAGGCGATGTAAGGCAATATGAAAGGGACCGGGAAATACTGGCGCAGAATCATAAAGTACTTCCTTACCATTGATGTCTCTACATGGTACATTAGCATAACAAGACTCAAAAAAACTTCCTGCACCATTGAATGACATTACTCCAAATACACGATCCAGAGTCACAAGAGCCAGATCCTGATAAGGGGGCGTTCCATAATTTTGAAGCTCAAAAACCTGCCACCACAATGTTGATGCCAGAGCCGGATGAGATACAAGCGATAGCCCAAAAAGAATAAACTGGACAATCAGCAAGATAAATCCTGCCAATATTGTAAAATAAATAACGACCTGATCAATGTTCTGCCTTGAAATTACAAGATTTGAGGAAGCTACTGCCATAACATTACGTATGGAGTACTTACCATAGTTTTCTGGACGTAAGTAAGGATGGTTTTGAGGAATAAGCCCAAAATTCGAATAGATAACAGCAATTAAGTTTGCAACCAGAGAAAAACCCGAAGAAAAAATACCGATAATTCGTGGTAAAATTCCGGGCAAAAGAGAATATTTTAATA
>JAOUOR010000001.1 GCA_029880245.1 Alphaproteobacteria bacterium | reverse complement strand
CCCCCCCGACAATAAGCGACCAGCCCCCGCCTGCAAGCCTTGCCTTGTCGATAATATTTTGAATTGTAACAGCAACACTATCGCCAAGAAACTCTCCGATAACATTTTGAATCTGAGAGCGCACCATTTCCTCATCCAAAAAAAACGTCGTGATATACATGATAATAATCATCAATCCCGGCAATGAGAACACAGCATAATACGCCGCCGCCGCGCCATGCGTAAATGGCGAGTTTTCACTCCACGTCCAGATTGTGTTTTTTAAGATATCCAACATGCTTCTGATTTTTATTCTACGCTTCATATACATGAATGTTTAGGCAGCCATAACAAATTACTGCATATAATCCAGAAGAAATTAAAAAAACGAGCCACGTAAAAGCACCCTTTTATACACAAAACTTATCCAAAGAATATCTAGCAAAAGACACTGATTTTATTGGCTTTTCAATACGGAAATTCTATAGTTACACGATAGTAAAAATAAATGGGAATGACTATATACACTCTTGAGTAACAAAGGCGAACAATCATGGGTTTTGAACAGACAACAGAAGGCCGCGTTTTTTTTAGAAATGCTGATAATGACGATCTGCCGGTAGAAACGAAGAAAATATCACCCGAAGCAACAAAGCCCAAGCCTTTGACAAATAATATGAGCAAGCCGACTCCCCAGCCATCCCCGAAGAAAACTTCTGACTCACCGATCACAAAGAATCAGACCCAGATGCAGATTTTAATGCTCCTGAAAAATCTTAATGGCAAGCTAAAAGAATCGCACGATTCTCAAGCGGCCATGAAGGAAGAACTGGAGCATTATAAAACCGCGCTCAAGGCGATTGAGAAAAAGGCCGAGAATTACGAGAAAAATTATATCGATCTCGAACAAAAAGTTGCCAGCAAACAAAATGAAATCGGCAAAAAGACCTCCCGTGTCTCCGATAGCGTGAAAGACGTCACAAAGCAAATCGAAGATGCGCGCACTCTGGTGAGAAAACTGGAAGACAAAACCACCGGACGGGAAGAGGCCCTTGATGTCATTAAGGATGCCATTGATAAACAAAAAACTCTGGTCGAGGAACATGGCAAAGAAATAGCATCAGAGAAGGACCTCCAGAAAGCGCGCGCTCAAGCTCTGTTAAAGCGGCAGAAATCTCTGGAGAAAATCCAAAAAGATCAGGGCCAGAAGATGGTCAATAACGTTGCGGCCTATGTTGCCCTGACAAAAAGAGTGAGCGAAGCAGAAGCCCGTAACGAGGTGCTGGACAATAAACTTGAAGAAACAGCAAGCGAATTCCTCAAGCTGGATCGAAAAATCGAAAAAGCGATGGAAGATCGCAACCGCATCCTTAGAAAAATCGAGCGCATTGAAAATGCGGTTGTTGAAACCCGCGACGCCCTGAATGCCAAAGCCATGGTATTGCTGACCCAGCAAGGTGCCGTAGCAGGCGTCGAATTCCCTAAAATTTCAGAGGAAACCCTAAATAGTACACCCGAAGAATTGCAACAAAAACTTGACGCGCAAAATGCTCTGCCCTGGTGGAAAAAATCTGTCGAGCTGAATTTTTACAGTCTGGCTATGCTGGTCCTGATAGGCCTTCTTATTGGCTGGATTATCGGTGAAATCCGTTCACCCGATTATGTTACCCGGATACAACCCGAAATCAGCTCCGGACAGGCAGAAGCGACACCTAAAATTAATTTTGAGGTCATCCCCGAAACTACCTCTCCCAAAGCTGATCAAAGAGAAAGCCTTCTGGATACACCGCCAACAACAAAAACAGCATCAATTGATTTTGCCACTGTGAAAGAGGACCTCCCCCCGCCGCCACAACAAATACAAATAAAAACGCCTCAGAAAGATGAAAATATTTCTGAGAGCAATAATGTCGTATCCTTCACTCAAGAGCCAGATTTCGGCATTAAAATTCACAAGGGTATCAAAAGCACAGAAGAGCTTGAATATAAAGAAAATGACATCGATGCCATTGATATTAATAATGAGGAAGAAATGCTGGCCGTATTGGAAAAAGACCCAAAAGCGCTCGCCGAGCGTTTAAACAGGATCGAGCCAACCCGCGCCCCGCCGCCGCAAGAGAAAATCGAGCCCACCCCTCCCGTCCAAATCCAAAAACCAACAACAAACCCCCTCGAAAATTCAAAATCTGATTATAAAATCTCTTTGAAGCGGCGCATATCGCCCGATCCGAATCTACCGGAAATTGCCAAAAAAATAGAGAACAAGGCCTTTGACGGTGTCCCCGAAGCCCAGCATGATATGGGCGCAATTTATGTCTCCGGTCATGGACAGATCCAACAAAATTTGGACCGCGCTATTCTCTGGTTCAAAGAAGCGGCCTCAAACGGCGTAGCCAATGCAAAATATAATCTGGGGGTCCTGTACCACCAAGGCATGGGCGTGGATGAAAACCTCGGAGAGGCGATGAAGCTATACGGCGAAGCTGCAGATATGGGACATCCGGAAGCCGCCTATAATCTTGGCATCGCCAATATAGAAGGAATCGGCGTGCCTTATAATCCGCAAAAAGCAGCCCGTTATTTTGAAGGTGCCGCTAATCAAGGTGTTACCGAAGCCGCCTATAATCTTGGCCTTATTTATGAAAACGGGCTTTTAGGCCAGCCACAACCAGATCAGGCACTCATGTGGTATCAAAATGCAGCCGACCAAGGCAGCCCCGAAGCCAAAGCCGCGCTCCAGCAACTCGCCGATAATCTGGGAATTGGTCTCGAAGATGTTTCGCGCATTGTTGACAAACTCCGCGCCGCATCCCCAAAACCACCACCAAGTAGTAATGACTATCAGGGCCTAGTTTCAAATATCCAAAAAGAACTTATGAACAGAGGCCTTTATCCCGGGCCTGTAGACGGGGTAAACGGTCCCATGACCGAAAATGCTATAAGGTCATTCCAGACTGCCGCCAATCTTGATGTCAATGGCGTCCCGACACAGGAATTGCTAAGTTATATGCGATCCTCTTCGGGGTATTGATATTTTTATCAAATTCCGGTTGCCCACTCTCAATCCCGCTGCTACTCTCTCGCCCATGAATAAAATAGACCGTAAAACCCTTGATGAAGTCACAGAGCTTTATCACCGTCCGCTTCTCGATTTAATCTATGAGGCCGCTTCCATCCACCGTGAAAATCACGACCCGACCGAAATGCAGATGTGCACATTGCTCTCGATCAAAACGGGTGGCTGCACAGAAGATTGCGGTTATTGCTCCCAGAGCCTTCATAACGAAGCCGAGCTTGATAAAGAAATCCTGATGAAAACAGATGATGTTCTGGAACAGGCCCGCAAAGCCAAGGAATCAGGCTCGACACGCTTTTGTATGGGCGCGGCTTGGCCCCGCGTTCTGGACGGCAAGGCATTTGACCGCGTGTGCGACATGGTTAAGGGCGTCAGCGATATGGGGCTTGAAGCCTGCTGCACACTCGGTATGTTAAACGCAGAGCAGGCCCAAAAGCTTAAAGAAGCAGGGCTTAGCGCCTATAATCATAACCTTGATACATCCCGCGAATTTTACGATAAAGTCATCACGACCCGTTCCTATGATGAACGCCTTGAGACCATAGAAAACGTTGTTAAAGCAGGAATATCTGTTTGTTGCGGCGGTATTTTAGGGCTTGGTGAGAAAGAAGAAGACAGGATTTCCCTGCTCCACACTTTATCAAATCTTGATCCTCAACCTGAAAGCGTGCCCATTAACATGCTTGTGCCCGTCAAAGGAACGCCCATGGAAAATAATGAGCGCCTTGATATTTTCGAATGGATCAGATGCATTGCCGTAGCCCGCATCCTGATGCCAAAAACCATGGTGCGCCTGTCGGCTGGTCGCCTTGAAATCTCGAAAGAAGCTCAAGCCCTTGCTTTCTTGGCCGGAGCCAATGCGATCTTCACAGGTGAAAAACTCCTGACCACACCAAACCCCGAAAAAGACGCCGATTACGGGCTGCTCGCAGAACTTGGCATCAAGCCCCGCGCACCTTTCAAGGAAGATCAGGAACAAGCCGCTTAAACTTATGTGGCTTCCTCAAAAATTATAGACCGCAATACGATGTGTCAATTACAGCCCCCGACAGCGCTGACCTTCCCGTCACCCCCAAAAACCACCCCCGCCACCCCCGCGCAGGCGGGGGTCTGTTTTTTTATTGCCGTATGCACGACTAAATCGGGAATGACTATATTTCTATTTTTTAAATTATCGGTGTTTTTCAGGCACGGGATCATAACCGGATTTACCCCAAGGGTGGCAGCCGAGGATACGCTTGGCAGCAAGCCATAGGCCTTTAACTGCGCCGTGTTTTTCAATGGCCTCGATCGTATAAGCCGAGCATGTCGGCTGGAAACGGCAATGGCAGCCCAGCATGGGTGAAATGCAGTATTGGTATAATTTTATTGGAACTATCAGCAGTTTTTTCAGCATGCTGCTAACATAAAAGATATTTTGTATAAATAAAAACAAAAACCGTCATCCCTGCGAAAGCAGGGATCTTGAATCTCCAAGCAACCAGATCCCGTTTTTCAACGGAATGACAATAAAGGTCAATATGGCGGCTTTGCCTCTTTCAAAAGGTCGGCAATCGCTTTATCGGCCTTCACGCTCTCGGTTTTGTTATCACCTAGACGGCGAATAGAAACTGTACCGTCTTCAGCTTCACTTTTACCAATGACAAAGATTACAGGCACTTTGCCTGTGCTGTGTTCACGCACCTTATAACTTATTTTCTCATTTCGTTGATCAAGGATCGGGCGCAGGCCTTTTTCTCTCATCTCGTTATAAAGTTTTTCGGCATATTCATCGACATCCGAGGTAATCGTGGCAATCGCACATTGTGTCGGGGCCAGCCAAAGCGGGAGTTTTCCGGCATAATGCTCGATCATAATGCCGATAAAGCGCTCTAATGTGCCTAAAATCGCGCGGTGAAGCATGACGGGGCGGTGTTTTTGCCCGTCTTCCCCGATATAAGAAGCATCAAGGCGTTCCGGCAGGACAAAATCAAGCTGAAGCGTGCCGCATTGCCACGTCCTACCAATGGCGTCTTTCAGGTGGAATTCCAGTTTTGGCCCGTAAAACGCGCCTTCTTCGGGTAAATCCTCATAAGGCAATCCGGCAGCTTCCAGCGCATCACGCAATCCGGCTTCTGCCTTATCCCAAGTCTCATCAGATCCTGCACGGTTTTCAGGGCGCAAGGCCAGTTTCACATCAAGCTGATCAAAACCAAGGTCTTTATAGACATTCTGGAGAAGTCCGCAAAAGGCAATGGATTCTTGTGTAATCTGTTCGGGTGTGCAGAAAATATGAGCATCATCCTGAGTCATCTGGCGAACGCGCATCAAGCCGTGCAGCGCGCCATGCGCTTCATTACGGTGACAACAGCCAAATTCCGCCATGCGAATAGGCAGGTCCTTATAAGAGGTAATACCTTGCTTGAAAATCTGGACATGGGCAGGGCAGTTCATGGGCTTAAGCGCCATAAGCTTCTCGCTTTCTCCTTTAAAGACCGGCGCACCTTCTTCGGTTGAGGGTACTTCGTCCGGCACAACAAACATATTTTCGCGGAATTTACCCCAGTGACCGGAAGCTTCCCAGAGCTTGTTATCTATAAGTTGCGGGGTTTTGACTTCCTTGTAATTGGCTGCGCGAAGGCGACGGCGGATATAGTTTTCCATCTCGTTATATATGATATAGCCTTGCGGGTGCCAAAAGACAGAACCATGGGCCTCTTCCTGAAGATGGAAAAGATCCATTTCCCTGCCTAATTTCCGGTGATCGCGCTTTTCGGCTTCTTCCAACTGGTGAAGATAAGCATCAAGTTCTTCCTGAGTGCGCCATGCCGTACCATAAATCCGGCTGAGCATTTGCTTCGAAGAATCACCGCGCCAATACGCGCCCGCTACTTTCATAAGCTTGAAGGCTGTGCCGACTTGTTTTGTCGTAGGCATATGCGGGCCGCGGCATAAATCCACCCATTTGCCTTGCTTATAGATCGTGATAGTTTCGCTTTCCGGTAAATCTTCAATCAATTCGGCCTTAAATGCCTCGCCTTTATCCTTAAAAAACTTAATCGCGTCGTTCCGGTCCCAGACTTCACGAATAAAAGCATCGCCGCGCTCTATGATCTGACGCATTTTGGCTTCGATTTTTGACAAGTCTTCTGTAGTAAATGGCGTTTCACGGTAAAAATCATAATAAAACCCGTTTTCTATTGAGGGGCCAATAGTCACTTGTGTGCCGGGAAACAACTCTTGAACGGCTTCGGCCAGAACATGGGCGCAATCATGGCGGATAATCTCAAGAGCTTCGTCCTGATCGCGGGTAATGATCTTAATCGCTGCATCATTTTCAATCGGCAGGCTGAGGTCGCATTGTTTTTCATCGATTTCAATAGCAACCGATTTTTTAGCCAGTGACTTGGAAATGTCATTCGCAATCTCCATTCCTGTTACGCCTTGCGTATACTCACGTTTATTGCCATCGGGCATAGTAACGGTGATGGTTTTTGCTGATGCGGCTGCTTTGCTCATCTTTGTTTTTCCTTACTTCACTTTTGTCCTTTCACTCCCCCTCCCTTCAGGGAGGGGGTAAGGGGGAGGGTTATATTGAGTTTAGCCCCTCTCCCTAACCCTCTCCCCATAGGGGAGAGGGTATAATGGGTTCATCCAATTTTTCGCCAGATCGTGCCTTCGGCAGTATCTTCGATCTCGATATTCATAGCCTGTAATTTATTACGGATTTCATCGGCTTTGGCAAAGTCTTTATTGGCCCGCGCTTCTTTTCGCTGTGCAATCAGGGATTCGATCTCCTCGGCGTTTTCTGGAGATGCGCCGTCATAGCCAAGCCAACGATCCGGATTTTCCTGCAAAATGCCAAAGATTTTTGAATATCTCAATACTTCTCGTTTAATATTGGATAATACCAATTCATCTTCTGTGCGATCAGCACTTGTGATAAGACTAATAAGAGACGCAATGGCTTTAGGTGTATTCATATCATCGCAGAGTGCGTCCATAATATTACTTTCATCATTATCTTCTCCTTCTGCGACAGGAATATCGGATATTTTTTTCATGACCCGATACATCTTATCCAAAGTGTTTTGTGATTGTTCTAAAAGTGTTTTAGTCCAGTTCAAAGGCTGGCGGTAATGAGCAGAAAGAAGCGCAAGCCGTAATGTTTCACCTTTGTGATCTTTGATCAAATCATGGACAAGCTGGACATTGCCGATGGATTTGGACATTTTCTCATTCTCGACCACGACAAAACCATTATGCACCCAGTACTTTGCGTATTCTTCAGGGGCGTTTTCAGCCCCTCGCGCGCCGCAAGCCTGTGCAATTTCATTTTCATGGTGCGGAAATTTCAAATCACTGCCGCCTGCATGAATATCAAAAGGAAGACCAAGTGTGCTTTCCGACATGGCCGAGCATTCAATATGCCAGCCCGGACGTCCGCGTCCCCATGGCGACTCCCAGCCCGGCTGATCGTCTGTGCTTGGTTTCCACAAGACAAAATCGGCGGCGTCTTTTTTATAAGGCGCCACATCTACACGCGCCCCTGCAATTTGTTCATCGCGGCTGCGCCCTGATAAAACACCATAAGCTTCGTAAGAGGGAACATGATAAAGGACATGGCCTTCGGCCTCGTAAGCATGCTCCTTTTCAATCAAGGCTTCGATCTGTTTGATCATGTCGGGAATATGCTGAGTAGCGCGGGGCTGGATGTCCGGTTTCGCCACACCAAGAACCGCCATATCCTCATTATAGATATCGGCATATTTCTGTGTGATCGAATCGATTTTCTCTCCGGTTTCCTTTGAAGCCGCAATAATCTTGTCGTCAATATCGGTGATGTTCGAAACGTAAGTAACTTTCGGGTAAAGTTCACGCAAGATTCGCGAGAGCAAATCACACACCACAGCCATGCGCCCGTTCCCGATATGGGCATAGTTGTAAACGGTCGGACCACAAGCATAAACCCGCACATGGTCAGGGTTTATGGGATTAAAATCCTCTTTTTTGCCGCTCAGCGTATTATGTAGCTTTAATTTTACCATCATTCCTGTCGTCACCCCGAGCGTAGTCGAGGGGTCTAAAAGATTTCTCCATGCCCCCGTATTTTGTACGGGGTTAGTCGAAATGACATTTTTTCCTGTTTTTGTCATTTCTTACCTTTACAAAAAAGCTTTATAGCGCTTCTATTCCCAAGAGCAAAGACTATTTGGATATAAAGATGAGCGAAAAAATTATCAATGAACTGAAATTTGGTGCCGATGGCCTAATTCCTGCTATTGCGCAACAACATGATACGGGTGAGGTTTTGATGCTGGCGTGGATGAATGCGGAGTCGATCAAAGAGACACTTGAAACAGGGCGCGTATATTATTGGTCACGTTCCAGAAAGTCTCTTTGGAGGAAAGGCGAGACCTCTGGACATGTCCAGAATCTGGTTGAAATGCGCTTTGATTGTGATGCGGATAGTGTGCTCTTAATGGTTGACCAGAGCGGCCCAGCCTGCCATACAATGAGGCACAATTGTTTTTATAATGCCGTGCGCGGTGGTGAAATGGTGGTTATCGCCGAGCCGGAAGATAGTGATTAAGCTAGTTTTTAAGTGACGTAACCAAAGAAGGAAATTTTTTAAATGGTAAAAGCAGCAAATTTGGGATTCCCCCGTGTAGGTTTGAATCGTGAGTTGAAAAAAGCTCAGGAAGCATATTGGAAAGGGCAAGCAAGCCTTGAAGAACTGGAGAAAACTGCCAAGGAACTTCGTGCCCGTCACTGGAATATTCAAAAAGATGCCGGAATCGAAGTTATTCCGTCCAATGATTTTTCTATGTATGATCAGGTCTTGGACACAATCGCGATGGTTGGTGCAATCCCTGAGCGTTATAACTGGGATGGTGGTCAAGTTGATCTGGATCTGTTTTTTGCCATGGCACGTGGCCGTCAGGAAGGCAGCACAGATGTGGTCGCCATGGAAATGACCAAATGGTTTGATACGAACTATCACTATATTGTTCCTGAATTTAAGGCTGATACACAGTTTAAATACTCACGCGATAAAGCCGTAAAAGAATTCGAAGAAGCCAAAGCTTTGGGCATTGAAACACGTCCCGTGCTTTTGGGTCCTGTATCTTTCCTTCTTTTAGGCAAGACCAATGAAAATATGAATGCCTTAGCACTTCTGGACAGGCTTTTACCGGTTTATGAAGAAGTATTGCAAAAGCTGGAAGCAGCTGGCGCGAAAGAAGTCCAGATTGATGAGGGCGTTCTTGTTCTTGATCTTGAGCCAAAAGCAAAAATGGCCTTTAAGAAAGCCTATGATAAACTTGCCGAGGCATCTGGCTTAAAAATCACGATCGCAACATATTTTGGTGATCTTCGTGATAATCTCGATGTAGTCAAAACATTAAAAGTTGCGGGTCTTCACGTTGATTTGATGCGTGCACCAGAGCAAATTGATGATGTTATTAAGGCAATTTCCAATGGGATTTTCAATGACAAGACATTATCTGTTGGCGTTGTTGATGGGCGTAATATCTGGAAAACAGACCTTGCCAAAGCTTTGGCGAAAGTCGAGAAGGCTGTTGCCGCTCTGGGAAGTGACCGCGTACAGGTTGCGCCGTCTTGTTCCCTGCTGCACAGCCCCGTTGATCTGGACGTCGAAGATCAACTTGATGACGAATTGAAAAACTGGCTGGCCTTTGCCAAGCAGAAATTGCAGGAAGTGAAACTGATCACCGATGCAGTAAATGGCAATAAGGATGAGGCTGCTTTTGAAGCCAATAAGGCCGCCTTTGATTCACGTGGCTCTTCAAGCCGTATCCATAATCCAGCCGTTAAAGACCGCGTTTCCGGTCTGACAGATGCGGACGCGAAGCGCAACTCTCCATTCGATGTGCGCATTGAAGCACAAAGAGAATTGCTGGGCTTGCCGATCTTGCCGACAACAACAATCGGTTCTTTCCCGCAAACACAAGATGTACGCCAAGCCCGTGCGAAGTTCAAAAAAGGCGAGCTTTCCCGCGCAGACTATGATTCATTCCTGGAGCAAAAAACCAAGGAAGCTATGGAATGGCAAGATGCAATCGATATTGATGTGCCTGTGCATGGCGAGTTCGAGCGTAATGACATGGTCGAGTATTTCGGTGAGAAGCTCGATGGTTTCGCCTTCACAAAAAATGGCTGGGTGCAGTCTTACGGCTCACGCTGTGTGAAGCCGCCAATTATTTTCGGTGATGTCTCAAGACCGAAAGCCATGACTGTGCGTTGGTCATCTTATGCGCAGGCCCAGACAAAGCGCCCTGTAAAGGGGATGCTAACCGGTCCAGTGACGATTTTGCAATGGTCATTCGTTCGTGACGATCAGCCGCGCGAAACAACTTGCAAGCAAATCTCACTGGCGATTCGTGATGAAGTGCATGATCTGGAAAAAGCCAATATCCGCGTAATCCAGATCGACGAGCCTGCTCTTCGTGAAGGTCTGCCGCTTCGTAAATCTGACTGGGATGCCTACCTGAAATGGGCGGTTGATTCCTTCAAGATTTCATCAAGCGGTATCGAGGATGCAACACAAATCCACACGCATATGTGCTACTGCGAGTTCAATGACATTATTGACTCAATCGCAGCTCTGGATGCGGATGTGATTTCTATCGAGACTTCAAGAAGTGCAATGGAACTCTTGGATGCGTTCGTGAACTTCAAATATCCCAACGAGATCGGGCCGGGTGTTTATGATATTCACTCGCCGCGTATCCCAAGTCAGGATGAGATGGAAAAGCTCCTGACCAAGGCTCTGGACGTACTTGATGCCCGCCAGATTTGGGTTAATCCCGATTGCGGTCTGAAGACCAGAGGCTGGGAAGAAACCAAGCCTGCTCTCGAGCACATGGTAGCGGCTGCAAAAAGTATGCGTGCCAAGATTGAGCAGGAAAAAGCCGCCTAGTTTATCGGCATCCAACTAAAGATTTCAAAAGGATCGGATTTTTTCGGTCCTTTTTTTGATTCAAAGGCTTTGGTAAAACAAATAATCCGGAATTCAGCTACTCAAGGCTCACCAGATGTTTCAATCAAATCACGCAAAGCAATATCGGGGAAAAACTCATGCCCGCCATGATAAATCAGGATTTGCGCATTTGGCGCTATGGCTTCGTAGAAAATATCCCTGTTACCCATCATCTTCCCTGTTTTCGGCACGCCGCGCACGAGCAAACTACGGAGTGTTTCATCCGGTATCCGGTGTTC
Organism: Alphaproteobacteria bacterium; assembly: GCA_029880245.1. Lineage (GTDB taxonomy): Bacteria > Pseudomonadota > Alphaproteobacteria > Micavibrionales > Micavibrionaceae > UBA1672. The sequence goes on along the minus strand of JAOUOR010000001.1, from coordinate 113,881 downwards.
CTGCGCTACGATCTTGTTGTAAAACTCCAGTGAATGACTGATCGGCACGCTATTACCATCCATGCCGTCATCACTCCCCGCATAAAGCTTGAGCGGCCCGTTTTCGCGGTATTCCATATAAAGAGGCGAGCGGCGTTTCATCTCCTCTTCCAGAATTTCATCGCTTCCCGATGTGCATTCCAAAATATCCTTGGCATATTGATTGCGGCGATAAAGCGATTCATAAAACCAGCGCTCCAGATCGGAAATCGGTGCCCACGCAAAAGTTCCCGCCAGTTTATGCTTGCCCTTGAAGTAATAGCCCAGCGCCGTATACGCTCCGCCGCTGAAACCCACCAGATAAATCTTCTCGGGATCGGCCTTCCAGTTCTCAAGCGCCCAGTCAATCGCCTCGTCAATATTGGTAATCACCTTATCGCTCAAACACGCATCCGGATGATTGCTCTTCCCTTGAAAATCAGGATGAATGTAATTAAAGCCCTTATCAAAGGCCAGATAGCCCAACGGGTTTTGCTGCGTATAATCATAATCCCATGTATGCAAATTCACCACTAAAGGCCGCCCCTCTTGCTCGGCCTTGTACCCACTCGCCTTTTGCGCTCCGTATTTCGACGGGATCGTATATTCACTCGGCGGGTTCGCGGATTCGGCGTGAGCCACCCCCAAGGCCAGAATAAAACACACCGCAAATATTGTTATGATTTTGGTCATGGTGCTTTTTTATCGGGTTTTCAGGATATGTGGTTTTAATATCGTCATCACACGCTTTTAGCATAAAATGCGTGTGATCCAAACTTTTTATGGATTACACGGACACGCCGTGTAATGACGTTTTCCTCCCCTGTCATTTCGAGCGCAGCCGAGAAATCTAATCCGTTATCTTATGATTTAGATTCCTCCAGCGCTCCTACCCCGTTCGGAATGATAAAATTGAAATACATATCACTCTGTTTTCAAAATTTCTTCCGGTTTAACATTTAATGCTTTAGCTACTTTAAACAATATGCCGACCGAAAAATTCTTATGGCCATTTTCAATTTCGGACAAATAACTCCGGTCCATCTCAACCATACCGCATAAGTCTTCTTGCGATAATTTTCGCTCAGCCCTCAAACGGACAATATTTTTCCCAATAGCTTCAAAATCACACATCCTTCATTATGTTGATGAAAACCCACAAAAAACCATTGGCAATTGCCAACATATTTTGTAGGCTTCAATCAACGCTTCTATAGAAGAACCAAGCAGGAAACACCCCCGCAATAATCCCACTCACACACAGTGCGGGGGTGTTTTTATGTAAGTTTTTCCTGCCTCTTATACATTTGCAGATGAAAAAATAATCCTGTCAGGGCCCCGGGAATAAAAATCATAAGATCAAAAGAAACTCTCATGTCTTCTTTAACTCCAAAAGGACCACTAATCATTGAGACATAATTCAGTATTAGAAACGAAAAAACTGCCCCCAATATTACGAAAGATTCAATTCTATCCCAACTCATTTTATATATAATTATGCATATAGGTGCACCCAAAAGGCCAACCACAAAAAGCAACATTGGAAAGGACACTACTAATCCCATAAAAAATAACATTGAGAATGAAATTAGATAGTCAATTAAACTAGAGCTTTCTGAAAACTCGCTCATAAAAAAATTATACAACCTGAGCTCCAAAAATAAAATAAACAAAACGGTTGCCTTAAAAGCCGCCCAAAACAACTCTCCAAAGATCGTCCAATAACCGTACTTCTTTGCCATATCCTACTCCCACTCAATCGTCCCGGGCGGCTTGCTCGTAATATCATAAGTCACGCGGTTAATCCCATGGACCTCATTGATGATGCGCGTCGACACGCGGCTGAGGAATTCATGATCAAAGGGAAAGAAATCCGCCGTCATCCCATCGGTGGAGGTCACAGCCCGCAGCGCGCAGACATAATCATACGTCCTCGCATCACCCATCACCCCCACAGTCTTGACAGGCAGAAGCACTGCAAAAGCCTGCCAGATCGCATCATACAACCCCGCAGCCCTGATCTCTTCCAGATAAATCGTATCGGCTTTGCGCAAAATCTCCAGCTTCTCCGCCGTAATTTCCCCCGGAATGCGGATCGCCAGACCCGGCCCCGGAAAAGGATGACGGCGGATAAAATCCTCGGGCATGCCCAGCTCGCGGCCCAGAGCCCGCACCTCGTCCTTAAACAGCTCGCGCATCGGCTCGACCAGCTCCATCTCCATATCATCAGGCAAACCGCCGACATTATGGTGGCTCTTGATCGTCACACTCGGCCCGCCCGTAAAGCTTACCGATTCGATCACATCGGGGTAGAGCGTACCTTGGGCAAGAAACTGAGCCTTTTTTCCATCTTCTTTGGCAACCCGCGCCGCACACGCATCAAAAACCTCGATAAACATACTGCCGATTAGCTTTCGCTTGATCTCGGGATCTGAAATCCCCTCCAGCCCGCCAAGGAATTTCTCGCTCGCATCCTCATGGATCAGCGGGATATTATAGTGATTGCGGAACAAATCCACGACCTGCGCGCTTTCTCCGGCGCGCATCAGCCCCGTATCCACGTAAATACAGGTGAGCTGATCACCAATCGCCTCATGGATCAGCACAGCCGTCACAGAACTATCCACCCCGCCCGATAGCCCGCAAATAACCTTGCCATCGCCCACTTGCTCGCGGATTTTGGCAATTTGCTCTTCGCGGAAAGCCGCCATCGTCCAATCCCCCGAACAGCCGCAAACATTATGGGTAAAGTTTTTGAGCAAATCCGCGCCATGCGGTGTATGCACAACTTCCGGATGAAATTGCGTACCGTAAAAACGACGATCCGTATCCGCGATAAAAGCAAAAGGCGCCCCTTCGGATTTTGCGATCACCTTAAAACCATCGGGCATCTCGGCAACGTGATCACCATGGCTCATCCAGACTTGCTCATGCGCTCCCTGATCCCAAACACCCTTAGCCACTTTAGACTCCGCAACCACATCCACATAAGCACGGCCAAATTCACGGGATTGCTCGGCCTCGACCTTACCGCCCAATTGCTTGACCATGGTTTGCTGGCCGTAACAAATCCCGAAAACCGGCAGGCCCATCTCAAACACACAATCCGGTGCGGCTGGTGCATCTTTTTCCAAAACACTCTTCGGTCCGCCAGACAGAATAATTCCGCGCGGATTAAAAGCCCTGATCCGCGCCTCGGACGCATCATTAAACGGCCATATCTCACAATACACACCGCTTTCACGCAAACGCCGAGCAATAAGCTGCGTGACCTGCGAGCCAAAATCCAGAATAAGGATATGATCGTGCTTAAGGGTAATACCTAGTTCTTCTTTTGCTTTTGCGTTTTTCATAGAATCTCTAATACTGTTAAATGTGACGTTATTTAATGGTTTACAATGGCACAGGCGCGCTGACAATGGCCTAAGTTCACTTTTGTGTTTACAAACGCATTCGGCTTTCCCATGATGACATTTCATTTAAATCAACAATGCCGGAGTAAGCGCCCGTGAGCACACCAACATTTTCCTTTGAATTCTTCCCGCCAAAAACCGAAAAAGCCGCTGAAAGCCTATGGGAAGCCGTTCCAGAGCTTATCGATCTAGGCCCGAAATTCATGACCGTAACCTATGGCGCGGGCGGCTCGACCAAGGATGGCACGATTGATACGATCTCCAAAAAAATGGGCATGACGGATATCCCGATCGGCTCTCATTTGACGTTTTTAAATACCACCAAGCAAGATTTGAAGGACTACACAGACGGGCTGTGGGATAAGGGCGTAAAACATATTGTCGCCCTGAGGGGAGATATGCCCGCCGACCTTCAATGGCCGCTGGATAATGACGGCGATTATTTTCAATACACTTCCGACTTCGTCGAAGGGCTGCTTGGCTGGCATGATTTTGAAATCTCTGTCGGTGCCTATCCCGAAAAGCATCCCGACTCAGGCTCTTTAGCAGATGATATCCGCGCGCTCAAGCTTAAATGTGATGCGGGCGCGCATCGCGGCCTGACGCAGTTTTTCTTTGATAATGATATCTATTACAACTTTGTTGAAAAATGTGAAGCCGCAGGAATAAAAATGCCTGTATGCCCCGGTATATTGCCGATCCATGATTTCAAATCCATGTGCAACTTTGCCAAAAGATGCGAGGCCAATGTGCCGGACTGGCTACACGAAAAATTTGCAGGGCTGGAAGACAAACCCGAAGAAGCCCGCAAAGTCGCCATCGACCTGCTCGTCTCCCAGACCGAGGACCTCGTGAAAAACGGCGTGGCGCATATTCATTATTATACGCTCAATAAATCGGATATCACACGCCAAGCCGTTGAGGCAATTGGATAGTAACTATAGGAAAATAATAACGTCACCTCCCTGTCATCTCGACCAAAGTGGAGAGATCTGTGTAAGCGACTTAGTGGTGAAAAACAAAGACTGTCATCCCTGCATAAGCAGGAATCTCTTTACCTTACTCACCAGATCCCCGCTTTCGCGGGGATGACAAGAAGTTATTACCCCACCAAAGATTCCCCGTCCATCTCTTCGGGTTTCTCAAGACCCAAAAACCGCAGCATTGTCGGCGCGATATCGGCGAGCTTGCCGGGTCTCACAGAGACATCCCCTGCACCCACCACAATAAAGGGAACAGGATTCATCGTATGCGCGGTATGCGGGCCGTTGGTTTTGGGATCAAACATCTGATCGGCATTGCCGTGATCCGCCGTCACAAACAGAACCCCGCCTTTTTCCAGCACCAGCTTCTCAAGCTTGCCCAGCGTTAAATCTACTGTTTCCGCTGCCTGACGCGCCGCCGCAATGGATCCTGTATGCCCCACCATATCCGTATTGGCAAAATTCACAATAACCATATCAAAAGCATCACTTTCGATGGCCGCCAAAAGCTTCTCCGAAAGCTCCGGCGCGGACATTTCCGGCTGCAGATCATAGGTTGCGACCTTCGGCGAGGGCACTAAAATGCGCTCTTCCCCGTCATAAGGAACCTCACGCCCGCAATTAAAAAAGAAAGTCACATGCGGGTATTTCTCGGTTTCCGCCATGCGCACTTGCTTAAGACCAGCCTTTGAAACCACCTTACCAAGGATATTCTTATGCTTGATCGGCGGAAAGAGAATCTCCATCACCTCGTTCAACTCGTCGGAATACTCAACCATCGCAATAGCTTTGGAAAGCTTTGGCTTGCCGCCTTCGCGCTTGAACCCATCAAACTCGTCCAGTAGCAACGCCTGACACAACTCGCGCGCACGGTCGCTCCGGAAGTTGGCAAAAATCAACGCATCGCCCTCTTCCATCCCCTTATAGCCATGCAAGATCACAGGCTCGACAAATTCATCCGTAACCCCGCCCTTATAAGAACCTTGTATCGCGCGGAACACATCTTTGCTGTACTGATCCCCCTTCCCCAAGACAAGCGCATCATAGGCACGCTGCACTCTCTCCCATCTCTTATCGCGGTCCATCGCATAATAGCGCCCACAGATCGTGGACAGCAAAATCATATCCTGCCCTTTAATAGCCGTAAGAGTTCTGGAAAGGTAATCCCCTCCGCTTTCGGGCGGTGTATCGCGCCCATCGGTAAAGGCGTGGATATGCACGCGCACCCCGTGATCCACCATAATCTGCGCAAGTTTAACTATATGGTCCATATGGGCATGCACGCCGCCATCGGAAAGAAGCCCCGCAATATGACAGGCTTTCCCCGAAGCTTTAAGCTCTGCCGCCAAAGAAATAAGCTTTTCATCCCGAGCCACATCCCCATCGGCAAAAGCCTTATCAATGCGCGGCAGGAACTGCATGACGATGCGCCCTGCTCCGATATTCATATGCCCGACCTCGGAATTACCCATCTGCCCTTCCGGCAATCCCACTTGAAGCCCGAACGTCGTAAGCGTTGTATTCGGATATTTAGCCATCAGAGAATCAAAATTCGGCGTATCGGCCGAAGCGATCGCATCATACTCGCCGCCATCACCAATTCCCCATCCATCAAGGATGCATAACACGACCGGTTTCTTTTTTTGACTCATGATTTATTCCATAAATTTATATTCTTTTTGACATTTGCGGCGGATAATGCCATGTCTATTCCTGTTTGTTAAGCTTTTTAAAGCAAGAGGCCTCGCGGTTGACCATTAAAAGCATCTGAAATATAAGATCAACTGCTTTTAACAGTCCACCGAAGACCTCCCCGAAAGAGCTTTGATGAATATGAGTTATCCGGTTTGTCACGGGACAAACCGGTTTGTATAATTACAAATATAAATAAGGAAAATATTTGAATGTTTAATGTTTATAGAAAAGAAATTGATTTCGCAGGCCAGAAACTGACCCTCGAAACAGGAAAAATAGCGCGTCAGGCTGACGGCGCTGTACTCGCCACTATTGGCGAAACAAGCGTGCTGTGCTGTGTCACAGCAGCAAAAAGCATAAAGGAAGGTCAGGATTTCTTCCCCCTATCCGTTCATTATCAGGAAAAAACCTATGCCGCAGGCAAGATTCCAGGCGGCTTTTTCAAGCGTGAAGCCAGACCTTCCGAAAAAGAGACACTGACCTCCCGTTTGATCGACCGTCCGATTCGCCCGCTTTTCCCGAAAAACTTCTTAAATGAAGTTCAGGTTGTTGCAACTGTGGTATCGCACGATCTTGAAAATGATCCGGATATGATTGCCATGATCGGCTGCTCGGCAGCGTTAACTATTTCCGGCATTCCTTTTATGGGGCCGATTGGCGGCGCGCGCGTTTCTTATAAAGACGGCAAATATCTGATCAACCCGCCAATGTACGAAGTCGAAGAGACTGATCTTAATCTGGTCGTTGCCGGAACAAAAGAAGGCGTTTTGATGGTTGAATCCGAAGCCAGCGAACTCACCGAAGAGATCATGCTTGGCGCAGTAATGGAAGGCTGGAAAGCTTTCCAACCTGTCATTGACGGCATTATCGATCTGGCAGAGATGTGTGCCAAAGACCCTTGGGATGTACCGGAAACACCGGAAAACATCACAAAGATGTCCGAGTCCCTGAAAAAGAAATACGAAGGTCAGGTTGCCAAAGCCTACAGTCTTACAGATAAAATGGAACGTCAAGCGGCTGTATCGGAAGCGCGAGACGCGGCTGTGGCTGAATTTCTGGATGAAGAAAACGGCTTGAATCAGGCCGTCATTACTTCGGCCTTCAAATCTTTGGAATCCGATGTTGTGCGCGGATCAATCCTGAAAACAGGCAAACGTATTGACGAGCGCGATACTAAAACTGTCCGCCCGATCGTTGCCGAAGTCGGCATTTTGCCAAGAACACATGGCTCTTGCTTGTTCACACGCGGCGAAACACAAGCCCTGGTCGTAGCCACACTTGGTACAGGTCAGGATGAACAAATTATTGACGCTCTGGAAGGCGAATATAAAGAGCGCTTCTTGCTACACTATAACTTCCCGCCATATTCGGTCGGTGAAGCAGGCCGTATGGGTCCTCCGGGCCGCCGTGAAATCGGTCATGGAAAATTGGCGTGGCGCGCGATTAATCCGCTTCTGCCCTCAGTAGAAGAATTCCCCTACACAATGCGCTCAGTATCCGAAATCACCGAATCCAATGGCTCTTCTTCTATGGCAACGGTCTGCGGAACATCTCTGGCTCTCATGGATGCCGGTGTTCCTTTGCCAAGACCAATTGCCGGTATTGCCATGGGTTTGATCAAGGAAGACAAGGACTTTGCTGTTCTAACAGACATCCTTGGTGATGAAGATCACCTTGGCGATATGGATTTCAAAGTTGCCGGAACGGAAAAAGGAATCACAGCCCTTCAGATGGATATCAAGATCACCTCGATTACTGAAGACATCATGAAAACAGCTTTGGCTCAGGCCAAAGACGGTCGTATCCATATTCTTGGTGAAATGGCCAAAGCCCTGTCCGAAGCCAGAAGCGAGCTAAATGCCAATGCGCCGCAGATTGTAACCCTGACTATTCCAACGGACAAAATCCGTGAAGTTATCGGCACAGGCGGTAAGGTTATCCGCGAGATTATCGAGCTGACCGAAACCAAGATCGACATCGAAGATGACGGCACAGTCAAAGTTGCGGCAACAAATGCGGAGAATATCGAAAAAGCCGTGAAGATGATCCGCAACATCACAGACGAGCCGGAAGTCGGAAAAGTCTATGACGGTAAAGTCGTGAAATGCGTTGATTTCGGTGCTTTTGTAAACTTTATGGGCGCCAAAGACGGCCTTGTCCATATTTCCGAACTTGCTGATCACCGCGTTGCTAAAACAACAGATGTCGTTAATGAAGGTGACAACGTGAAAGTCCTTCTTGTCGGCATTGATGATCGCGGTAAAATTAAGCTTTCCATGAAGCGTGTGGATCAGGAAACCGGCGAAACTATTGAGCAGGATGAGAAAAAAGAGGCGAATGGGTAAAAGTAAGGACTTTGTCATTCCAAGCGAAGTCGAGGAATCTTTTTGTTAAATATCAGATTCCTCCATGCGCTTCGCTTGATCAGAATAACAAAAATCGCAATAAATTACTTGCATCTCCCTTATTTTTTCGTTAAACCCCTCAACACGAAAGTTTATTAAAGGACGAAAAGTCATGGCTGTACCAAAGAGAAAAACAACAAAATCCAAGCGCAACATGCGCCGTTCGCATCATGCTCTTGGCACTGAAAACTGGGTCGAAGACCAAAACACTGGCGAGCCTGTGCGCCGCCACCATATTGACCTGAAAACAGGCACGTATAAAGGCCGTCAGGTTATTGCAGAACAATAAGTAAAGACTGATACACAGATTACTAAGGGTGTAATTCTGTTTTTGAGTGAAATATTAGCAGGTCCGTATACATAATATGCGGACCTTGTTTTTTATAAAGCCCGAACATAAATTTAAGGATGTTTAATAGTGTCCGATCTGGAAAACAGTGAAAAAATTGTCATCGCCATTGATGCTATGGGCGGAGATTTCGGGCCGGCGGAGATTATTCCGGCGCTGGGTCTGGTTATACAGGGACGTCCCGACGTGTTTTTCCTGATATTTGGTGACGAGGAAAAAATCAAACCTCATTTGCACAAATACAAATCATTGGCAGGGGCTTGTGAGATCCGTCATACGGATAAAATGGTTAAAAACGATGAAAAACCATCTAATGCCCTTCGTAACAGCAAAGACACAAGCATGCGCCTTGCCATTGAAGCCGTCAAAAACAAAGAAGCCGCAGCCATAGTCTCGGCGGGTAATACAGGCGCGCTCATGGCTTTATCAAAAATGGTTTTGAAAACATCCATAGGAGTCCACCGTCCCGCAATCGCTTCTGTCATGCCCGGCCTTGCAAAAGACAGCATCATGCTGGATCTTGGGGCCAATTTGATTGTTGATTCGGAAAACCTTGTGCAATTCGCTATTTTGGGCAGCATATTTGCGCGAGCCTATAATAAGATGGAAGATACCAAACCCTCTGTCGGTCTCCTTAATATTGGCTCTGAGGATATGAAAGGGCCGGAACATATTCGCGGCGCTGCCGAGATTCTCTCCCGCGTGGATTTCCCCGGTGAGTATTACGGCTTTGTAGAAGGCGATGACATCACCAAAGGCACAGTCGATGTCATTGTCTGCGACGGATATGCAGGTAATGTAGCCCTGAAAACAGCAGAAGGTGTTGGCAAATATATCAAACACTACATCAATGATGCCTTTACTTCTAATCCATTGGCTATGTTAGGCGGCCTATTCGCATTTTTCTCCTTACGTAAACTTAAACGGCAAACTGACCCCCGTCTTTATAATGGCGGCGTATTTTTGGGGCTGAACGGAATTTGCATCAAAAGTCATGGGGGTGCGGACGCTCTGTCCTTTTCCCATGCCGTGATCAAAGCCGTGCGTTTAGCCCGCCTTGGTTATATCGAACATGTGGCACAGGAGATTAGCCACTTGACCAGTCAGGAAAGTTTCCTATCATCCGGTAACTGATTCATTTTTAAGTAAAGGCTCACAAACATCATGCCACTGCGCTCACATATTATTTCCACCGGAAGTTACCTCCCTAAAAGGGTTATGACCAATAGCGATCTGGAAAAAATCGTTGATACCTCGGATGAATGGATTTCCCAGCGCAGCGGCATTAAAGAGCGAAGAATCGCCGCTGAAAATGAAACCACATCAGATCTGGCCATATCGGCAGCGCGTCAGGCTCTGGAAAGATCAGGTTTAAAACCCGAAGATATTGACGGCGTAATTATCGCAACCACTACCCCCGACCAGACATTTCCGGCTGTTGCCGTCAAAGTGCAAGCTGCACTTGATATCCCTGCCGGCATTGCCTTTGATGTTCAGGCCGTATGTACGGGATTTATCTATGCGCTGAGCATCGCCGATAATTTCATAAAAAACGGCCAGCTAAAAAATGTGCTTGTAATAGGGGCAGAAAAAATGAGTTCCGTTTTAAACTGGGAAGATCGTACTACTTGCGTCCTGTTTGGTGATGGCGCCGGAGCAGTTATCTTGCAAAGCCAAGAAAGTGATGGAAATTCAGGCATTTACTCCACGCATTTATATGCAGATGGCAGGATGGCTGATTTGCTCTACACAGATGGCGGGGTCAGCTCCACGGGTAAAAGCGGACATATCATCATGCAGGGACGCGAAGTCTTCAAAAATGCCGTTAACCTTATGGCCGCCGCAGTCGAGCAGGCCCTACGCGAGAATAATATTACAGCCTCCGATATAGACTGGCTGGTGCCCCATCAAGCCAATAGCCGCATTATCGAATCAACCGCTAAAAAACTCGGCCTTTCAATGGATAGAGTTGTGATGACAGTCGATCATCACGGCAATACTTCGGCCGCTTCAATTCCTCTGGCCTTTGATGAGGCCGTAACCAAAGGCGATATCAAAAAAGGTCATCTTGTCCTTTTCGAAGCTCTTGGCGGAGGATTAACATGGGGATCGGCACTGATCCGTTATTAGATCAGGCGTTTAAAAACCTCCCCTTACCCATTGAATTGAATCAATTTTTTCCCTTAAATATGCACCAGCAAGATTGACGAAGCGTTACAATAACGTTAGTGTAACAATATCTGAAAATAATGGAGAGTGACTATGAGTGGCGTAACAATAACACGCGCGGACCTTGCAGAAGCGGTCTATAGAGAAGTTGGACTTTCACGAAACGAATCGTCCAGTTTAGTAGAATCGCTATTAGACGAAATGTCTGAAGCTTTGATCAAAGGCGAGAATGTAAAAATTTCGTCTTTCGGCAGCTTTACCATCCGAGAAAAAGGTGAACGCGTAGGCCGTAACCCGAAGACAGGCGTTGAGGTACCTATCATGCCCCGTAAGGTATTGGTATTTCGTGCTTCGCATGTTTTGAAGGACCGGATTAATAATAGAAAATAGAAATTCCTGTTTAGAAAAAGGACGTTAGATGAGTCAGCAATCAAAAACGGCACAATTATCCGAAACAAAAAGAGCTTCGATTAATCACGGCGCAGCTTCGGATATGGCCGCAGGTGCCAGTAGAAGTATTTCGAGACATGATAAAAAGGCTACAAATGCGTTCCGCACCATAAGCGAAGTCGCCGACGAGCTTGACATACAGCAACATGTTCTTCGTTTTTGGGAAACAAAATTCTCACAAGTACGCCCCCTGAAACGTGGCGGTGGTCGTCGTTATTACCGCCCCGAAGATATTTCCCTGCTCAAAGCTATCCATTATCTGCTTTACACAGAAGGCTACACCATTAAAGGCGTTCAGAAACTTTTGCGCGAAGTCGGCAAGAAGAAAATCGTAAACCTTGTCGAAGTGGCCTTACGCGAGCAAAACGGCGAGGCGCCTATTCCCTCAACACCAACGACAAAAACAGAAACAATCGATGATCCCGATATGCCTGATTCGGCTGTGGCTCAAAAATTATCACCGGAACAACGCGCCGCCCTACAAGATGTTTTACAGGAGCTCAAAGAGCTAAGAGAAATTATCAAGCGTTAAGCTTAAAGCATTGATGTTATATCATTTTAAGGAAAAACCTTGAAAAGAAAAATTTTATAGTTGTTTGGCTTTATTTTGTGACAAGGCACAAGCGACGACGTGTAGTAACCTACATGAGGAGCGAAGTAACGATGACACAAAATAAATGCAAACAGCTATTATATACTCTGTCCATTTTTTCTCTGGCTTTTCTGCCCACCCTTTTTATCATGCCCACCAAAGGTATATGTTTGGGCTGTGGTATTATGCCGATCCCGCCTTTGGGCTGTAAAAAGGAAAATGCCAAATGCGTTTGCAATGCTGACGGCGAGTGTTCATGGATTTTTGAAAATTGCGGATATGTGCGATAGTTCTTTAACGTCATTGCACGGTTTATCCGTGCAATCCATATACAATAGATTGCACGCATTAAAGGCGTGTAATGACGAAAGTAGTTAACAATCAAAAGAATACTCGCAGCTTTAATAACACTCCGCCCAGGTTTTAACACCGCTATCATCTGGTTTTCTTTGGCCTTTAATCACGATTTCTCCCAGCTCCACACTGGTTCTGCATTCGAAAATCGGGATAAGGGTCCGTAAAACCATGTCCAGCTTGCGACCCTCAAAAAACGGTCCGTAGGAACAAAACTCCGCCGCGTCCAGTGGATAGCCCTTTTCTTCATGAAGCGTCCCTTTGGGCTCAAGACGAAAATTCGAACTATGGCGCGCCCGCGATCCATCTTCTGCTGTATAATAATCTGTAACAAAACTGCCATATACCTTATAATCAGCAGTATTACGAACAACAAAACATATCGGCTCAGAAGTGATCTCCTGCGCCTTGGATTCAGATATAAATCCCATATAAAATACCAAAATTAAAAGAACATACCTCACCCGGGCATTATATCACTTTTGATGTCTTTTCACCAAGTCACATCTTGTTTACTATCAATCCCATGGAGATTATAAGCACAAGTGAACAGCAGACTGCGGAAGCTGCCCGCTCTTTGGTCAGAGAATTATCAGACCGGGAAGTGATTCTGCTCTACGGCGATCTGGGTATGGGCAAATCCGTCTTTTGCCGGAACCTGATCAAAGCCCTATGTCAAGATGACTCCATGGAAGTACCCAGCCCGACATTTACATTATTACAGCAATATAATTATGAGAAAGGGATCATCTGGCATTTTGATTTATACCGCCTTTCCGACCCAAGCGAAATTTATGAAATAGGCTGGGAAGAAGCTTTGGAAGATGGCATAGTTCTGGTCGAATGGCCGGATAGACTTGGCAGGTTATTGCCTAAAAACTATATAGAAATCGCCTTATCCAAACCGCCTCAGACACCACCCGATACAAGAAAGATAGAGATTATCCGCCATGAGTAACACACCGCCCGAAAAAGCCTTTATCCTTGGCGCCGGTTTTGGAACACGCCTTCGTCCCTATACGAATGATCGTCCCAAGCCAATGGTCGAGATTAACGGGCGCAGCCTCATAACCCGTATTATGGATAAACTCACAGAAGCCGGCGTTAAGGACGCTTATGTGAACACGCATTATCTGGCTGATGTTCTGGCCGATCATCTAAAATCCTATGAGAAACAACATGATATAAGCATTCATTTATCCCATGAGCCAGATATACTTGATACTGGCGGAGGAATTAAAAATATCCTGTCTGAATTTCGAGACAAGCCGTTTTATGTCATCGCAGGCGATTCTCTTTGGACGGATGGCGACGTTCCGGCCCTTACTCGTCTTGCCCAAAACTGGGACTCGACCAAGATGGATATTTTAACGTTAATGCAACCACTTAAAGAGATGGTTTTAACAAAAGGTATAGGCGATTATAGTTTCAAGGATGAGCGTCACGTAAAGCGCAGCCTTGATAAATCCGGCACACATATGTGGACGAATATCCGTATTAACGATCCGTCACTATTCGAAAAATACGAACCCGAAATTCAAAAAAATCAAAAATTTTCTATCCTTCCACTTCTGGATGCCTGTGAAAAAGCAGGACGACTTTGTGCATTAGAGCATGACGCCGACTGGCATCACATCAGCACCCCTGATGATCTGGAGGCCGTTAATACCGCCTTTGAGAAAGATGATTTATGAGTGCACCGGTTCACAAAGTCAGCACCATCCCCGCAGGAGAAAACTTTGCTCATATTTTGGCAGGTCATATTCTGGATCAAAGTGACGGATCACCTGAATCCATAGCCCATTATAAAATATTACTGCCTACGCGGCGCGCTTGCCGGACGTTACAAGAAGCCTTTTTACATCTGAAAAAAGGCAAACCGATTTTACTACCACGAATCACGACGCTGGGAGATGTTGAAGAACAGGATTTATCACTGCTGACATTCGGCAATCATTCGGCCTTTCTTGATATCCCGCCTGCTATTCCCGCGATCAGGCGCAAATTATTACTTGCCAAACTTATTCAGCGCATCCCCGAATTCACTCAAGGTACAGAACACGCCCTTAAGCTTGCCGATGCGATCGCATCCCTGCACGATCAAGTCATTATCGAAGAGCTTGATTTTAAGAATTTGCAAGATATCGTCCCGCAGGAATTCGCCGATCACTGGCAAATCACACTGGATTTCCTCAAAATCATTTCCGAACAATGGCCCAAAATTCTGGCAGAACAAAATATGGTTGATCCGGCAACCCGCCGTAACTTGCTGATGGATCATCTGGCAAAATTCTGGGAAGACAATCCACCCGACACACCAATCATAGCCGCTGGATCAACTGGTTCGGTTCCGGCAACCCGCCGTTTGATGAAAGTTATCGCTAGCTTACCCAAAGGCGAAATTATTATACCCGGTCTTGATCAACATATGAATGAACAAAGCTGGAAAACACTGGAAGAATCCCACCCGCAACATGGGCTTAAAAATCTCATTGAATTTATAGGCATTGAAAGAAAAGATGTTGCAACATTAAAGCGAAGTAATAATGAAAGAGCTATTTTAGCGAGTGAACTTATGCGCCCTGCCGCGACTTCTGATCAATGGAAAAACTTTCCTGAGAAAGCCGATATTGAATCAATGTTGCAAGGACTGGAATATTATCCCTGCAAAAATCCGCAGCAAGAAGCACAAATCATTGCGCTTATCATTCGTGAAACTCTGGAAAATACAGATAAAAATATAGCGCTTATCACTCCTGACCGTAATATTGCCAAACGTGTTATCGCCGCGTGTAAGCGATGGGATATAGAGCTCGATGATTCAGGAGGAACAAAGCTTTCTCATACAAGCTTAGGGCAATTCATTTTATTGACACTGCAAAACCTTAAACCGGTTTTTGATCCGGTATCACTGCTCGCCCTTTTAAAACATCCTTATTGCCGCCTTGGCTATGATGAGAAAACTTACAAAAAACTGATCCGGCAATTAGAACTCGGAATATTGCGGTCTAAACGCCCTCCTTTTTCTTTTGAGGCCATTAAATCTGTTGCACAAAATGAACACGGAAACGAGGCTCTTTTGCCCTTTATAGAAAAACTTGGCACTGTACTAAACGCTCAGGAAATACGTGACGATACGGAAGTTACAAAACTCATAGAGGAACACCTCAAAATTCTACATACACTGGCCAATACGGATAAACAAAGCGGTGAGATATTGCTCTGGCGCGAAGATGAAGGTGAAAAAGCCGCAGAGCTATTTATCGACTTACAGGACCATGCCTATTTGCTCGGCAATATCAGCCATACTGATTATGAAGACCTTCTCAATCATCTTATGGAACAAGTTATTATCAGAAAAAGTGACAACCTGCATCCGCAGGTCAGTATTCTAGGACAACTCGAAGGCCGTATGACTAGTGCCGATCTTATTATCATATCCGGCCTGAACGAGGAAACATGGCCTCCGCCCGCAGGACATGACCCGTGGATGTCCCGCCCTATGAGGAAAACCTTTGGTCTTCCAGCTCCTGAAAAATTCACAGGACTTGCCGCACATGATTTTGTGCAGGGATTTTGTGCAGCAAATACTATCATAACCCGATCCGAGCAAACAGATGGCTCCCCCACAGTTCCGGCACGTTGGCTTGCGCGTCTGGATACAGTCTTGCAAGGCTGCGGCAAATCTTTAGATGATTTAAGCCCTAAGCCCTATATGCACTGGCTGGAGGAAATGGATAGCCCATCAGAGTTTCGTCCCTATTCCAGACCAGAGCCAAGACCGCCTTTATCTGCGCGCCCTTCCAAAATGTCAGTAACCAAAATTGAAAACTGGCTAAAAAATCCTTATATGATTTATGCCTATTACACACTTAATCTAAAGCCCGTAAATCCCCTTAAGATTAAACATGATGCGGCCCTTTACGGCAGCATACTCCACAGCATTCTGGATCAGTTTGTGCGCAACAACCCTCTTAAAATTCCTGAAAATGCGTTGGAGATTCTAGAAAATCATACAAAAGAAACCCTGATCGATTTTGGCATCACAGAAACAGAGATTCCTTTTTGGCTCGCACGGTTTAAGAATATCTCTCAGTGGTTTCTCGATCATGAAAAAAGCTGGCGTATAGATGCAAAATTCCAGTGCAGCGAAGCTAAAGGTTCAGCCATATTCCCAAGCAATAACCGTAATTTCGAATTAGAATGCAGAGCTGACCGCGTAGATTTACTATCAGGCGGCTATGCGCTAATTGATTATAAAAGCAGCAATCAGCAACTAACAGCAAAGAAAATTGAGGGCGGCTCACTACCTCAATTACCTTTGGAAGCCTTGATATTAGCTAAAAGCGGCTTTACCGGCATGTTGTCCTCTACAACCCCGACACTCAGCCTTTCCTATTGGGTTATGAGCGGCGGGCAGGACGCGGGCCAAATCATAGAAACTAGAAAAAACATAGATCAGACACTTCAAATCGTAGAGGAAGGCTTGGTCAACCTTATCGAAATCTTTGATGATCCAACAATCCCATATTATGCAATTCCAGACACTTTGAATGCACCACGTTTTGATGATTACGAACAATTATCGCGTCTTAAGGAGTGGGCAGTGCTCGATAATACATCAGAGGAGGCAGCGTAATGAGTGTACCTTCCGCACAGCGCAGGTCCGATAAACAGACATCCAATGAATTTGGCGCTGATGAGTTACAGCGTCTTGCTTCTAACCCGCATGAAAGCATTTGGGTGAGTGCCTCGGCAGGCTCCGGTAAAACCAAGGTCCTGACCGACAGGGTTTTAAGATTATTACTGCCGCGAAGTAACGGCTTGCCTGCGACTAAACCGCACAAAATTCTATGCCTGACCTTTACCAAATCCGCAGCAAGCGAAATGGAAATACGCATAAAAAAGACATTGGGCCAATGGGCAATCATGAATAGCCGGAATGACAATGATACAAAAAACAGCCTATATCATGTGCTTAAAAAACTTCTAGGTGATGAGCCTAACGAGCAGCAACTATTAGCAGCACAAAGGCTTTTTTCCGAAGTAATTGATTCTGCCTCCAGCCTTCAAATCATGACTATTCATTCATTTTGTCAATCCGTACTCAGTCGTTTCCCCTTAGAAGCAGGTCTTTCTCCCAACTTTACATTGCTGGAGGATCAACAAACTGTAACATTGTTAAATCAGGCGCAAAAAATTGTTTTGGCCGATGCACAAAAAAGTGACTCCGAATACGCAGCGCCTCTAAAAAACATATCAAAATTTATCAATGAGGAACAATTCCAGACGCTCATTCAGTCCATTTGCTCGGAGAGATATCAATTTGAAAGAATTCTGGAGCAGCACTGGGACATAAATACACTCTATATTAAAATCTGTGAGCTTTACGGAATAGAGCCCGGCCAGTGCGCCGATAATTTTATCACGCAGATCAATACTGCCTTAAATGCAGATCAAGAAGCCGAGTTAAGACAAGCTGCAACAGCGCTGATAAATGGTTCAGGAGCAAAAGAACCTGAATATGGTGCGACAATACTGGAATGGCTCAATGCATCGACAAAAAACCGGATAAATCTGTACGGGGCGTACCGTAATATTTTTATAACCGGATCGGAAACCATTAGAAAACAAGGCTTCCCAAAAAAGTCAACAGAAAGTGAAAATCCCGGCTGTAGTGCAGCGCTCCAAGCCGAGGCGCAACGGATTCTGGGTGCGTCTGCCAGATTAAAGAAGCTCCACTCCGCTGAAGCCACACGTGACCTGCTTCATATAGGGCATAAAATTATTTCTGAATATAAAACCTTAAAACTAAAATCAGGTGCATTGGATTTTGATGACCTTATCATCAAGACACTAGAATTATTACAAGGCAGTCAAAACTTCGGATCATGGGTCATGTTCAAGTTAGATCAGGGATTGGACCACATTTTGGTTGATGAGGCGCAAGACACAAATCCGGAGCAATGGAAAATCATAGCCGCGCTTTGCGACGAATTTTTTTCAGGATACTCTGCGCGGGATGATCTGGAACGCACCTGCTTTGTTGTCGGAGATTTGAAGCAATCCATCTATAGCTTTCAGCGCGCCGCACCAGAAGAATTTATAAGGATGCAAAAATTTCTGCATGAGAAAATCATACTAAGCGGACAACCCAGCCAGTCTGTCTCGCTTGATATTTCTTTCCGCTCTACACAAAGCATATTGAGAATTGTAGATGCGGTTTTTGAAGGAGAGGAACATCGTAAAGCCGTCGGAAGTGAAAAGGTAAGACACAGTGCCTATCGGGAAGGGCAGTCTGGCCGCGTTGAGCTATGGCCCTTATTCAAATCAGAAAAAAAAGAGCCACGAAATTTCTGGGACCCCCCGATAGAGATCATGGAACAGGAAAATAGTGCGGCGTTGCTTAGTAATTATGTTGCAGAAAAAATCGCACAATGGATAGAGAATAAAGAAATTCTCCCATCCCATGACAGGCCAATCAATCCCGGTGATATATTAATTCTTGTGCGCACAAGATCAAAACTTGTCGACCAACTGGTACGAAGCCTAAAATTTAGAAATATCCCCGTAAATGGTGTTGATCGAATGATTCTTGGTGATCACTTGGCCGTTCAGGATCTACTGGCACTGGGAAATTTTACACTTTTACCGGATGATGATTTGACACTGGCCTGTGCTTTAAAATCGCCTTTCCTGAACTGGAACGAAGACGAACTCTTCTCGCTTGGCTACAACCGCACCAAAAGCTTATGGTATGAGTTACAAAAATTTGACCTTTCGCGCCTTCAACAGTTTTCTGATGAAGGTTCAAATATCACGGTACCATCGGAAGACAAACGACAGAAAACCCTTCAATGGCTCAATGACATTATAGAAAAGTCCAGTGCCAATGTTTTCGATTTTTACTCTTATATTATGAACCGGCCCTGCCCTGCCGATCCGGTGAGTGGTTTACGGGCCGTTTTATCACGTCTTGGAAATGATGCGCTTGACCCGCTTGATGAATTTTTGAATGTCGCATTGCATTACTCGAAAAACGCAACTGATTCACTGCAAGGTTTTTTGGATAGTCAGGATAGAGAAAAAATTGAAATCAAGAGAGAGCTGGATCAAGCCAAATCGCAAGTCAGAATTATGACCGTTCACGCCTCAAAAGGCCTTCAAGCCCCCATTGTTATATTGCCTGATACTATCCAAAACGCTTCGTACAGAAAAACATCCCGTCTCTTATGGCCTGACAAGACTAAAATTGATATTCCGTTATGGGCACCCCGCAAAGATTGTGAGCCGGAGGAATATTCCAAACTTTTTGAAAATTACAAAACCCTGCACAGCGAAGAAGATTTACGCTTGCTTTACGTTGCTATGACACGGGCGGAAGATCGTCTTTATATTACAGGCCATGAAGGCACGCGGGGCAGCGATGAAAATTCCTGGTATCACCTCATCCGTAAAACCATGGAAAATGATGAAACGCACATCGCTTGTGAAGACAATATTTTATACGTGGAAAACCTGCAAACAAAAGAGCCGGATAGAAAAACCAAAGAAACAGTGATCAGAAGAAAAAAGGAAGGCCTTCCTCAATGGATCAGAAAAAAAGCCCGCCCCGTGAAACAGACTGCCAAAAGCCTGACACCTTCAACATTAGAAGCTGATACCACGCATAAGAATGATTACGCCGTTATGATGTCGCCTTTACAAGCGAAAAAGGAATTTAGATTCAAACGCGGCAATATCACGCATAAATTACTTGAATTCCTGCCTGAACTTCCCGTTGCCAAGCGCCGTGAGGCTGCACATCTCTTCACCCAAAAATACGCAAGTGATTTACCCGAAGACATTCAAACTGATATCGTAAAAGAAGTCATGAATATTTTAGAGCATCCTGAATATCAGGCCTTCTTTTCCGAAAACTCTCTGGCTGAAATATCTACCACAGGTTTTACCTCTGATAAAAAAAATATTATGAACGCGCAAATAGACAGACTTGTTATTAAGGATAATACTATCTGGATTTTGGATTATAAATCAAACCGTCCTTCCCCAAAAAAACCGGAAAACATTCCGGAAATATATAGAAAACAGATCGAATCCTATAAGGACATCATTCGGGAAATTTACCCCGATCATGACATAAAGGCCGCATTATTATGGACAGACGGTCCACATTTAATGATCATAAAATGACACAAAAAAGCCATTTTTTGAGAAAAAGGGGTTGATTTCACAAAAAAACCAATCTAAACAGAAGAAATATTTATGTCTTACATTCGCTTGTATACACAATAATATTACAACAATAAGCTAAATTATAAAAATAATATTATACTGCTAAGGGGTTGATAACTATGACGAACATTAAAGCAATAGAAAAAAACCCGAGTAAGGCAGCTACTTTACTAAAAGCATTATCTAATGAAAAGCGCTTAGCTATAATTTGCGCTTTATATAAAGAAGAAAAATCCGTAGGAGAGTTGGAACACATTATTGGTTTAAGCCAGTCTGCCTTATCACAACATCTTGCACGTTTGAGGAAGGATAATATTGTCAAAACACGCCGTCAGGCACAGACAATTTATTACTCACTAGACCATATGGGGTCACAATCTATACTAGAATGCCTCTGTGATATTTGTGAGTCGGCGGACAATCAAAATAAGAACTTTAAATAAAAGCTTCGACCTTTTTTATAATATCATCAACCGTCAAATCGTCCAGATTGTCTTTTTTCAAAATCTCCACCGCTTTTCCTAACGGCTTGTGACGCACCGGATTACTATACCCTGAAAACAGGACCAGTGACGGACACCCCGTCGGAGCAATCATATGCATCGGCCCCGTATCATTGCCAAGAGCAAATTTTGCGCCCTGCGCCAAAGTGATAATCTGGAACAATGATGTCTGATCTGTCAGATCCAGACTATCTGGCGAAAGCTTCTTGATTTCAGAGGTCACAGCCCTATCTGCCTGCGTCCCCAGCAAAACAGTTTGAATGCCCTGTTCCTGTAAATAATTCAAGACTTGCGCATAATTCTCGGCAGACCATCTTTTTTGCGGATGCCGCGGAGAACATCCCGCCACACATAGCATATAGGCTCCCTCTTTAAGCCCGAACCGAGAGACATCTTCCCTTATCCATCTTAAATTATCAACCTCCACATTCTCGATGCCGGCCTTGCCCAAAGTCATCACATGTCCATCAAAAGCATGCCCCTTAGTGCGCTCTGGCAGTAAATTCGCATGAGAAGCCCCTCGCACCGCCCCTACCCATTCCGGTTTTTTCTTTTGAGGCAATAATTTAAAATAAAGCGCCGTGCGATCACTATTTTGAAGATCATAAACACGGGCAAACCCACCGCCCATCAATCTTTTACGCAAATCCAGCCAGCCCTTAAGATTAAGAAGACCCGGCCTTTGATCCAGAATAATCTCGTCAAAATATCCGCTTTTTTCTGCCAGAGATTCAAAGGCTTTAGTCGTCATCAAAGTTATATGAGCATGCTCGTGATGCTGCCTAATGGCCTTCATCGCGCCCAAAGCCTGCATAAAATCCCCCAGAGCACTCAGCTTGATAACAAGAATTTTCTCTTTTGCCTGTTTATCCGGACGCTGCATAATCCCCTATTTTATTCGGCTGAATTTAAAAGTTTCGGCTCCAAAGTTTTCTGCTCTGTTTTCCCGAAAGGCTCCGATTTTAAAGGCACTAATATTCCGCTTCCCAAAAACTCGGCATACACATCAAGTGTCTTTTGAATCATCCCCTCTTTGGAAAAGTTTTCTGCTATATGAGCCATAGACCGAGTTGCCAGAACAACGCGCTGCGCGTCATTAAGCATAAGAACTTCATCCATCGCTTGCGCCAATGCATGCGCATCCGCAGGAGGAATCAGCCACCCTGTATACCCGCGCATAATTGTCTCACGCGCACCGCCATGATCGGTTGCAATAATTGGTCTGCCCATAGCCTGCGCCTCGGCAGGAACGCGGCCAAATCCTTCCGGATCAGTCGAAGCCGAAACTACGACACTAGACAGCATATATGCTGCGGGCATATCATGGCATTGATCGACAATGCGCATTTGCGTTCCCAGATTTGTCTCTTCAATCAAAGCGTCCAATTCCTGACGATATTCCATGCGCCCCTGATCAGACCCTAAAATCACACAAAACACGTCCTTACGATTCAAGAGACTCATGGCCTCAATCATAACAGAATGGCCCTTCCATCGCGTCAACCGCCCGGGCAAAAGCACAACATTCGCCCCATCCGGAATACGCCATTCTTTGGCAATATCAATAATGCGCTCCGGCGTTACTGCAGAAGGATGAAATCGCTCAAGCGGTATACCGCGGTGAATAACCCGTATGCGCTCCGGCTCGATCTTATAATTATCCCGCAAATACTGCGCAACATAATCAGATATCGCAATAATAACTTCACCTTGCACAATCGAGCTATTATAGGTGCGTTTAATCTCGCCGCTTATATTATAAGGCGCATGACACGTCGTCATAAAATGCGCATCGGTTTTCTGGCAAGCCCGCCATGCGCTCCACGCAGGAGCGCGGCTACGTACATGGACAATATCAACATTACGTTTTTTGATAATCTTTCTTATCCGCCTTATATTGCGCCACATCACAACCGGATTTTTACTATGAACAGGCATATTAATATGCTCTGCCCCGATGCGGGCAAGCTCCGAGACACGGTATCCCCCATTGGATACAACAATACTATGCGCCCCGCTCTTGGCAATCGCAGCCGCCACATCAATGCAGCCCTGCTCTGCACCGCCGGCCCCAAGCTCGGGAATAATCTGCATAATCACAGCTTTTTTGGAAGATGATAAATTTTTCATACTTCTCACAAACTAGTCCGCTTTTTAAGCTCTGGAAAGTCTTTTTCAAATGATTTATCAATGAATCATCATAAATCATAAAATCGGAACCTCCCATGACACAAATCCAATATCTGGAAATAGAAAACAGACCGTCTTTAGCCTATATCCATAGCTTAAGTAAAAATGAAGACCTGCCTGCCATTGTTTTTTTGGGCGGATTCAAATCGGATATGGAAGGCACAAAGGCTCGGTACCTTGAAGAAAAATGCTGTGAGCGCGGCCATGAATTCTTGCGCTTTGACTATTCCGGTCACGGCATTTCCAAAGGCAATTTTGTTGACGGGACTATTGGGTCCTGGCTGGCAGATGCACAAAATATGATTGATCAAATTGTCAAATGCAAAAAAATTATTCTGGTTGGCTCCTCTATGGGAGGCTGGATTGCCTTAAAGTTACTGTTGCAAAATCAAGAGAAAATAAAAGGCGTTGTCGGCATTGCCGCCGCGCCTGATTTTACCCGCGATATCAAAGCACAAATGACACCCGATCAATATGACATCCTTGAAAAAACGGGCCGTCTGGAAGAAGCCAATGAGTATAGTGACGAGCCTTATATCTTTACCAAAGCCTTACTGGATGACGGCGAGCAGCAATCTTTACTGCACGACACTTATAATACAGCCACCCCCATCACATTGATACAAGGAAAGCTTGACGCCGATGTGCCGTGGGAAAAAGCCGAACGCATCAAGACCTGCTTCGGTCCTTCAAATGTAGAGATTGTCTATATAGAAGACGGCGGTCACAGCCTTTCACGGGGTGAAGATTTAGCCATCATTGATACAAAAGTAAAAGCAATGGCACTTCGCTAGTAATTCTGACGTCTTCCATATTGTTTATTCTTCTTTGATTTGGGCTTCAGGAAAAGCAAAAACCCGAAAATCATCTGGAACAAGATCAGGTCAATCAAATACACCAGAACAAGAAACCCGAAGAAGATAAAAACAGCTTTTTGCTCTAGCAAAAATCCGACATGGTCCTGTAACACGGCACGTTCACTGGCTATCTGCTCGGCATGCTGTTTTGGTGGAATGACTTCGCTACCCTCTTTTCCGGATTTCTGGGTAAATTCCTCCGCATAAGATTCCTCATCCGGTATAGCTTGCCCTTCTGTTTCCTGCCCTTCATCAACCGGAGAAACATCAAGCGGCGTGACTTGTTCCTCTTCTTCTATCGGCTTAACCGGAACTAAATCCGCAATTTTTTCCAAAGGAAGAGACTCCCCGAATGCATCCTCATATTCCTTGAGCTTGATTTTCCATTGATCATGAGTCTCGGGATGGTATTTCGACCAGATCCACCCCGCATCAGAAAGCATAAAACCCTTGTCCTGATTTTGGGTAAACAGAAAAACATCATGAGCCAACACAGCCAATATGGGAATAATAAGAAGGAAATATATAATTTTGCGCATCTAAATAAGCCTATGAGAATCCTAACCTAATTTATTGTAACAACACATGCCGTTAAGGAAAAGGTACGACTTGAATTTTCAAACAGATAAGTTTATGGTGCGCGGGCATAATCTGAAAGATTGGGTATGCGCTTATAAGGAGAGGTGGCCGAGTGGCTTAAGGCGCACGCTTGGAAAGCGTGTTAGGGTTCATAGCCCTACGTGGGTTCGAATCCCATCCTCTCCTCCATTGAATATAATTCCCATTCAAAAATAAACTTGACCAATATTTTCTATAATACTATTGTTTATCAATAATAAAATTGAATATTCGGGGTTGAGTAATGGAAAATCCAGATCAGGATACTATTAATTCTCTTTTTGAAGCCATCGTAACAAATGATAACAATGCAAGCGTTACTATTGAAGCATTAAGAAGTGACTATAATCTATTAAACTTAAAACGGATTATTGAGATCCCCGAAAACGCACATAAACAAGCAGGCATGCACGTCATGGCTCAAGACCCGCTTGATATATATCTGCATACTGTATATCACAGCAAGCCAAAATGCCTTGATCTGTTTTTAGATATGAAAAGAGATCACAAAGTTGTTTCAGAAGTTCCTAAAAATAACTATACCGCGATATCGCAGTTTTCGGAAAGCCTGGGCACACTCTTAATAATTGAAGGTGGTAACGATGTATGCTGGGCTATCTTGTCCAATCATGATATTGCACTTAAAAATTTAAAAAAGGCTTACTCTCGACATAATTTAGCAATGGATATTAATGCCCGCACAGCAATTCCTGCTAGTAATTTTGATTTGAGAAATGAAGATGCCAAAAAACATACACCCTTGGACATTGCCGTTATGCGTTATGTCGCAGAAAAACGTGCTGATATATATGCCGATATGTATAAAGAAGAAATATTACCAAGCCAGATCAAAGAGCATATATCACCTATCTTAGAACAGTTTGGCGGTGCAGGCAGAGTAAATGCAGCAGTTATCGATCTGGGAAATGAAGCAAAATCTAATGCTCCCTCGACCGCTGAAAATATTCGTATATTGCTCAATATGGGGGCAAAAGGGTCTACTGCAGCGTATTTTCCCGCAAGCGAAGGAACCCTGAACAATCCATTTATGGGAGAAGGTGCTTTTAGAGTTAAAAGCCTATCTACGTTTTGTGAACAAAATTCAAATCTTTTTGAATCTGAACAGGACATTTTAGATCAGCTTGTAAATAGTGAACCACTCATAAAACCCACTCTTTAAGCTTTCCAAATTTTACCCATCACCGGACACGTCGATCTCAGGCGATCTTCTTAAGCTCTTCCATGAAGGCGCTCATTTCCTTGAGCAATCCCTCGACCTTTTGTGAAGAAAAATCAGCCAATTTATTGGTGATAGTGCCAACTTGTTTGGAAGCCTCATCAACCTGACCAATGCTCTGGCCCATTTCATTGACATTCGAAGCCACCTGCGTTGTCCCGCCCGAAGCTTTCTCGGCATTCGAAGCAATCTCGTTCGACGCCGCGCTTTGCTCTTCAATTGCCGTAGCCACAGCCGTCGAGGCTTCATTAATCTCTTTTACAATATTCCCAATCTCATCAAAGGCAATAACCGCATTTTTTGTGGCTCTCTGGATACTTTGAACCTGCACTGTAATTTCCTCTGTCGCCTGAGAGGTCTGGCCGGCCAGTTCCTTAACCTCGCTGGCAACCACAGCAAAACCTTTGCCGGCATCTCCGGCGCGCGCAGCCTCAATCGTCGCGTTAAGAGCCAACAGATTTGTCTGCTCCGCAATTTCCTCAATCAGGCAAACAACATCCCCGATTTTTTGCGCTGTCTCGGCAAGCTCTTTGATCATATCGGCAGATTGCTCCGCCTTTTCTACAGCATTACGGGATATTTCGGAGGCGTGGTTCATCTGTTTACTAATCCCGGAGACCGAACTCGACATTTCTTCCGCCGCAGCAGATATTGCCTGAACACTCAAAGATGCACTTTCCGAAAACTGCACGGCCTCTTTGGATCCTTTTTGTGTCAAATCTACGACACTTTCCATTATCTCCGTCGTGTCTTTAAGACTGGAAACCGAGATTTTTATCTCACTGACCACTTCTTTCAGGGAATGATCAACACTATCAGCAATTTTCCCAAAGCCATCCATTTTTTCTTCGACACTTTCCATCGCAAGGTTAATGGTTTGCGCAGCAGATAAAACCGAACCATGCAACCCCGATTCCAGAATTTTTCTGAAATACTGGTTGCGGCTTGTATATTCCATTGAAGCCGCAGCTTCGCGGATAAAGGCATCAACATGATCGATCATCGCATTAATAGCCCACTCCATCTCTCCTATTGCGCCCTTATCCTTGATATGCGTAATGCGCTTTTCAAAATCCCCCATTGCCAATTTCTGGCAAATATTTTTAACGCGCAATATCTCTGAATTCATACGACTTTGTACATAAAGGGAAAGCCCTACGCTGCCCATTAGAATAACCGCTAGAATAACCGCGAGAGTAGCATGTCCCGCAAAAAAAGGCCCTACGATCCCTAAAGTCAAAACCGCGGATAAAATACTAAAATTTCTTGTTGTTGAGAGAAAAGATAAATTCATCATATCCCATACCTTTTTCTTTAAGAATACCAACAAGGGTATCAAATGATTTATTCATACCTGTTTTTGCGTTACTTTCGCTTTTCTCGATTTCAAGCAAGGACTTATATAAGGGCGCAATAACGCTTTGAACTATTTGCGGGTTTGGAACGCGCCTATTGGAGTGATAACCTTCTACGGAGCCCTTCGCACTGATGCTGGGTGTGACATGCGCCAATACCCAGTAATGATCGCCGTTCTTGCAACGATTTATAACATAGGCAAAAATCTCTTTCTTTGCCTCTATCGTATCCCACAGAAATTTGAAAACACATCTGGGCATATCAGGATGCCTTAAAATACTATGCGGCGCACCCAAAAGCTCTTCTTCTGTAAAACCCGCAATATCCAGGAATACTTTATTCGCATATGTCAGGCGGCCTTTAAGGTCGGTTTTACTGACGATAATCTCGCCTTCCTTGAAAAACTGAATAGCCCCTATGGATCTAGACACCTTACTGGTTAAAATACGCAAGCTACAATCTAACTATATAGTGTCTGCTTATTTTACCTGATGTACAAGAGGCATTTCATATGCATGCACAATATCCCCGTTCTTACAGTGAATAAGACAAACCTGCCTTGCTGCTGATATTATTTCATCCAGTCGTTTTTTCACCTTAAGTCCTACGCCTTGTATCCGGCCCTTATCGCTGATTAAATAGAGCTTTAAAACTTCGCGGTCATACTCAACCCAGTTCACAGGCTCAGGCAGCGGTTTTGCATGTAAAATATAGACCTCACCCCGATCACCAACAATCAGATCCAGTTGCATCCCCTCGGCTGCATCACGCAATACAGGCATGTCCTCAACAGATGGTAAAGGTATATTTTCTTCAGACATGGCACTCCGCTGTTATTTCCGGCTATCCGCGTAGAATACCAAACCCTATGAAGAAAATCATCCGATATTAACGCGGCTGGGCTGAATTATTCATCTGCCATTGATCCAGATATCTTTGCTGCTCGGCTTGTTGAGCCGCTGCTCTGTTTTGCTCATTTTGCACTGATGCTCTTTTCTCTTCAAGCGCAAGTAATGTCATTGGCTCTTCACTCTCATTTATCATAAACTGAACCCGATCACTCTTAGCTATTTCACTCAGCAGCAAATCAGTACCCCCGGTACTGGATTGTGCAATGTAACTAGCATCCGGCTGAAAAAGATCGGCAATGTCTGATGTCCGGTCGATCACGCCTTCAGGTAAAGGGCTCGGCCTTTGATCTCCTGAGTAATACGCTATAGTCGCATCAATTCCTTCACTGATTGCACGAACAACCTCCACAGCACTTTCCTTTGCATCATTTGCCCCATCTGCAACAGAATGTGCAACATAAGACGCTGCATTTTTGGCACCCTCAACCATCTCGGGTGTTTTTTCAATCACGTAGCCAACAGCCGCTTTCCCGCCATCAATCGTTTTATCAACAACCGCCGAGCCAATCGCACATCCCCCGACAGCCCCCGCCCCCGTCGCGACAGGCACACCTATAACAGTTGGTGAAGAAACCGTAGCACCCAAAGCCGCACCGGCGCCCCCTCCAACAACACAACCAGCCCCTTCCGCTACATCTTCGGCGGCAGCCCCGATTATCGCCAAAGTACTTTTACCTTCCTTAACGGCTTCCACTGTTTCCGAAGCAACCATAGAAGCCGCATCATATCCAACGCCCACCGCAATATCGCCTGCGGTTACATTATCTTTCCGGAGGGCCTCTCTTGTGTTCCCGAAAACAGAATCCACAGCCGCCTCCGCCGCTTCTGCAGGCGAAGCCCCCGTTGTCAGAACTGCACCAAAAACAAGAGCCGGCCCAATCAGCTCTCCCATAACACCCTTGAAGTCAGGCATATTTTTCAGAAGTTTTCTTGACTGCCTCTCGGTAAATTCCACATCAATTTTCCGTCCATCGGCAAGCTCGCCTTTCATGGAAACTTTGCCATCATCCTTAACTTCAAGATCATAAGAATTTCCATCTTTATCTATAATTTGTGCGGACTTCCCATCTTCGGCAACTTCAATAATGGCATTTTCTGGAGTATCTATAGTATGACTAACGTCTTTCCTTAACTCTGCCGCTTCTTGATTAGCAACAGTTCTTTCCGCTTGTGCCGTTTTTTCTGCATCTATTTGCTTGCGTTGTTCCGCAACATTGTTCTCGGCAAAACTATCCAGAGCTGCAACGTCATCTGCAGTTGGAATAATATAACCTTTGACTTTTGCATTCGCATCTAATTCATTTTTAATATCTTGAACCGCATCACTTTCCATTTTTGCTATGGTTTCTTTGGAAAACTCTGTGTTTTCTGTAAATTTCTCAACCATAGCATTCACTTGCTCAAGATTCGTAGCTTCAACAACCATCCCCTCAGATTTAAGCTTTTTAAGCATATTATCATATTTATCTGGGTTATTAGTAGGATAAGTTGAACCCGGATCATGAAAATGATCACTAGGGGAAAGTGCAATAACAACGCCAGTTTTGCTATTGACAATAATAACATCGCCATTATCAACATTCATAGCGGCCTTGGTATCAGGATGATTGAGCGTTTCCTGCATGATTTTGGCCACATCTTCGGGTTTGTTGACTTGAAATCCGGCAGAACGAAATTCATCTAAATGTCCGGCATGATTATCAGCCCCATAATAAGCATGTCCATTAGAAACGGCAGCAATAACATCATTTATATCCGGCATTACATATCCTCACTCACACGCCTTTATTTTGCGGGGCCCGTAAATATTTCATCCATATCTATACGAAACATTTGCTGTTCAATGTCCTTCACCAATTTGTCATCATTAACAGCCGAAAAATCAGCACGAGAATCTGTGATATTTTGACATATCGCCAATAATGTTACGACATCTTTTCTAAACATAGTGACAGGCGGCGCATTATATAACTCGAATGAATTCAATCTTTCTGACAAAAGCTGAATCTGCTCTAATGAGAATCTGCCTCCTGTGCACTGCCCGTAATCCGAACCATAATACACCTCAGGCTTTGCGGCAGTATCGACGATGCGCTTAATACCATCCCATTCCTCCTGCGTGGCATTTAAACCTGCAAATGATCTTCCATCTGCTTTTGTCTGAAATTCAATCATCTATTTCTCACAATAATCCTAAAATCATCATATCATATTCAATATTGCCCTGAATCTTCCTGACCACATTCAACCGCTTCGCTCATTTTATGCTTATTAATTTCACCTATGATTCCCCAATGCTCTTCAGTTAACCCCTGAACTTTGGCATCTATTGCATTACAGGCCGTCATAAAAATAACATGCAACTCACTCCTATGAATTATTTGCGGTGGTACATCCTTATACCTATCCTCAGAAAATTTCATGTTCCATGACAACCAATCTTCATACTCCATACCTGACATAATATCTAAACCACTACCGCCAAAAATCTCCGGCTGTGCCACATGCGCTATTAAATCTTTAATAGCATCCCATTCTTCCTTACTCGCATTTATGATGCCCCAATCAGGCAATTTTGTTCTTTCAAATGAAACCATGACAACTCGTTCTTTCTATTTTTTCTGTAAACCCTGCTTATTATGCAATATTTTTACTTTAAATTGCCAATTTTTTTTAAAAGCCGGAAAAACTCCGCGCCATAATCCTTATAAGCATGACTGCTCCTAAGCGCACATATAGTCGTTTCGCTTTATTTTTGCACAAGGCATGAGAAGAGAAGCATATATAGTCATTTGGATAGTTTCGGACAAGGCGCTAGCGCCGCAGCGTATTAAACATATGTGAGCGACAAATAGGGAATGACTATAGTGCTAAATCAGGCCCATTTTTTGACTTTATCTGTCAATTCATCAAATTGAATAGGCTTGCTCAATATGTCGCAGGCAAATGCTTTCGCCGTGAGTAGTATTTCATCTACCGCAACAACCGCGCCCCCGCCAGACATGACAATAACCGGAATACCCAGCTTTTCCTTCCTGATATAATTAAGGACATCATACCCGTCTTGCTCCGGCATAATTATATCAGTTAACACCAAATCATACTTATCCCCCGCAGCAAGACTTTCAATAGCTTGCTCTCCGTCATATTTAGCTGTCACTTCGTAATTCTCGCGCCTTAGGATTTCACAGATCATGTCACTTAAATCCTTATTATCATCTACAATCATTACACGTTTCATAATACACCTCTTTATTTTCGGGTGGCTTTTATTTGCAAATAGGAAATGAGGAAAACCCTGATCGCCGAAGCCAGAGATGATTTCGGACTTTTCCTCTCATTAATCATCTCGCAAAGCTGATGTATGTCGCAATCATGCTCGGCAGCAACATCATTAAGAACATTCCAGACTTGCGGCTCCAAAGTAACACTTGTGCGCATTTCTCCTAATTTGATATTTCTTTTCAATATTTCATTTGTCTGTATAAAAACAGAAGCTTCCGCCGTTTCCTTAAGCTTTTTTATTTTGCTCATCACTACCCCCCACACATAAAACTCATAGTTTTTGATACTGCCATAACTAGAAAATAGTTTATATCTTTTCTCCAAAATAGAACTACTATAATATGCACCCAAATAGAAATTTAGATTTCTCCAAAATATAGGTTACCCTTATACTAAAGGGTTATAGACATAATCAGCAATTTTTACCTACCCAATCATACCATCAATCAGAGGTAGAAAAATACTTATTACACGACCCTAATACTTGCAGAAACAGCCTATGCTGACTTAATATTCCTGACAAATATGAGTTCTATGATACTCACTTATGTGGCGGTATAATTTTTGATTTGAGAACAAATCATATAGCGCTTTCGATCTCCGCCCTTGCGATATATAGTACAAACATGACTTCCCATTACGATGTTATCATTATAGGCGCAGGCGCCGCAGGGATGATGTGCGCCATCGAAGCCGGAAAACGTGGCCGCAAAGTCTGGCTGATTGACCATGCCCGCAAAACGGCAGAAAAAATAAGAATATCCGGAGGCGGACGGTGTAACTTCACCAACATATATGCCAGCCCTGAAAACTATCTCTCTCAAAACCCGCATTTCTGCAAATCTGCGCTCAAACAATATACACAGCACGACTTTATAGCTCTGGTAGAAAAACATGGCATCACTTATCACGAAAAAAAGCTCGGCCAGCTTTTTTGTGATCACTCTGCGCAAGCCATTATAGATATGCTGCTTAAAGAGATGAAAATAGCCGGCATCCAATATGATCAGGACATTGAAATTGAAACCGTTACAAATCAGGATAAGGGATATGCAATTACCCATAACACAAACACATATATATGCGAATCCCTTGTGATAGCAACTGGCGGTCTATCCATCCCGAAAATCGGAGCCAGTAAATTCGGCTATGACATCGCAAAGCAATTCGGCTTGAAAGTCATACCCACGCGCCCTGCCCTTGTGCCCCTGACCTTTCAGGCCAGCTTACTGGAGTTTTGCAAGTCTTTAAGCGGCCTTTCAGTTGATGCAATTGTTTCATGCGGCAAAAAAAGTTTTGCCGAAGGGCTGCTTTTTACCCATCGGGGCTTAAGCGGCCCGTCTATCCTGCAAATATCATCCTATTGGCAGGAAGGACAGGACATTATTATCAATTTATGTCCCGCTCAGGACGTCACAGCCTATATTTTGGAAAAAAAGCAGCAAAACTCCAAACAAGATGCCTCAAATATCCTTGCCGCTCTTTTGCCTAAAAATTTGGCCCATAATATTTGCGAAGTACATAATATTAAGGGCCGCATTGCCGATCTCCCCGACAAAACGCTCAAAGCACTGGGCGCTGCGATCAATGACTGGCATGTACGCCCTTCCGGCACGGAAGGATATCGCACTGCCGAAGTCACACTTGGTGGCATTGATACAAACGAGCTTTCCTCAAAAACTATGGAATGCACAAAGCATAAAGGCCTATATTTCATCGGTGAAGTCGTGGATGTCACGGGGCACTTAGGCGGTTTTAACTTCCAATGGGCATGGTCTTCGGGTTATGTCGCCGGACAGAATGCCTAAAAAGTCACCATCTTACCCTGATCTTCGTCCCAAAGCTTCAACCCGCCGCATTTAAAGCTCTCTTTCAAAGTCAGAACATTTATCTCGGCCAGTTCAGGCATGGCATCCATACACTCTTGCAGCTTGTAATTGGGAATCTGGCTGCAAAGATGATGAATATGGTGCAAACCTATATTTCCGGTAAACCATTGCAGGATTTTCGGTAATTTATAATAGGAACTCCCCATTAATGCCGATTCATGAATATTCCAATTGGGATTCTTCTCCCAATACGTATCCTCGAACTGGTGCTGTACATAAAATAACCAGCCACCAATCCATGTTGTCATCACCAGAACAGGTAAATACACCCATAACAAAGCCTCCAGACCGAATAAAAGCCACGCACTGCTATAAAAAGCTATCAGCAGCAGATTAGTCAGCATGATACTATCGCGGATAGATGCGGCAGAAAGAGTTTTATACCCCTCATAGAAATTCGTTGGCGCATTGAAAGGAAGTCTTTGCCCAAGCATAGTATAAACTGGCGTTCCCAAAATTATCAGAAAAAATGGGTTGCGATATAGTCTATAAATGCTTTTTTTACGAGAAGGAAGTGCCTCATATTCCGATACGGTGATCGTATCAATCCCGCCAATACTGCGCCGATCCAAATCGCCGGACGTTGCATGATGCATATTATGAGCCCTGCGCCAGAAATCATAGGGCGTAAAGGTCAACATGGATAAAGCCCGCCCGATCCTTGCATTTGCCTTTTTTGTCTTGAAAAAACAGCCATGCCCGCAATCATGCTGAAAGATAAAAATCCGCGTAAGCAGCCCAGCTGCAATCGGCATCAAAGCCACCGTCAATAAATAATAGGAAGCCATAAAATAAACCATCACCAACAAAATAGCGGCAAACAGAGCCAGTGTCGTGACAAGCTGTATAATGCTGCGTTTTATATCTGCGCCCTGATAAGAACGACAATGCTCTAAAATAGAATTCATACACAGACCGCTATTGTCCTTAGACTCTAAGGGCATCTGGAAATCATAGGGTGTCATATTAAGGGTTACTTACCTTTTTGTTTCGCTTTTTTACCGTGACCCTTTACCATAAGAGTACTTACAAACAACAATAAATTTGTTTTTCATTGCAGGCTGGCGCAGTCTCGGATATCAAAACCCCGTAGCTTATGAATGAACATAAAACATAATTAAGAGTTTGAATACGAAAATATTATGCCGCCGCCATTATTACTGTCAGTAAAAGATGCTTTGGTCCGCTTCTCCGAGAAACCGGTCTTTGAAAACCTGTCCTTTAACATCCATCAAGGCAGCCGCATCGCCCTTGTCGGTAAGAACGGTGCGGGCAAATCTACGCTGATGAATATTATCACCGGAAGCCAGGAACTGGATGACGGCGAGCGCTGGGAGGAAATCGGCACGACGATTGGGTACTTGCAGCAGGACATCACCCCCAAAGAAGGCCAAAGCGTCTTTGATTATATCTTTTCCGAGATCAAAGACGAGGAAAAGGAACTCCACGCCTATAAGGTCGATATTGTCGCCGAAGCCCTGCATCTGGATGTAACAGCACAAATGACCAGACTTTCAGGCGGGCAGCTCCGCCGCGCTGGACTGGCCCGCGCTCTGGTCGAAGAACCGGATATCCTGCTGCTCGACGAGCCAACCAACCACCTCGACCTTGAGGCCATTGAATGGCTGGAGGGGTATCTGAATGCCTATCGCGGCACGCTCCTATGCATCAGCCACGATAGAACCTTCCTTGCCAATATCACAACGCAGGTTTTCTGGCTGGATCGGGGCGCTTTAAAGGTCTCCCCGCGCGGCTTTAAATATTTCGATGAATGGTCAACGATGCTGCTGGAGCAGGAAGAACGTGAACTCAAAAACCGAAAAACCTTGGTCACACAAGAGGTTGAATGGGCCTCACGTGGAGTAAAGGCACGGCGCAAGCGCAATATGCGGCGCCTGGAGCTTATGAAAGAGATGCGCGATAAGCTCAAAGCCGATGAATCCGCCTATAGACGCGCCACGCAAAAGATCGAGATCAAAGCCCCGAAAGATATAGAAACCTCATCCAAAATTGTTGCGGAATTTTATAATTGCTGCAAAGCCTTCGAAGAAGACGGCAAGACAATCACCATTCTTGATAAATTCAACCTTCGTATCCAGCGCGGCGATCGCATTGGTATTCTGGGGAAAAACGGTTCTGGCAAATCTACGCTTTTAAAACTCCTGATCGGCGAATTACAGCCCGATCAGGGCCGCGTGAAAGTGCGAAAGGAACTGGAATTTTCCTATTTTGACCAAAAGCGCAGCGATCTCAACCCCACAGATACCTTAAAGAAAACCCTGTGCCCCGGCGGCGGGGATTATATCGATGTAATGGGCAAACAGCGCCATGTTTGCGGGTATTTGAAGGATTTCATGTTCGACCCGTCCCGCGCGCAAGATAAAGTCTCGCAGCTTTCCGGCGGGCAAAAAAACCGCCTGATGCTCGCCAAGATTCTGGCCAATCCAAAAACCTGTCTCATTCTGGACGAGCCGACCAATGATCTGGACATGGAGACCCTTGATATGCTCGAGGAAATTCTGTGCCAGTATAAAGGCACGCTGATCGTTGTCTCCCATGACCGTGATTTTCTGGATCAGACCGTCAGCAAGATTTTAGCCTTCGAAGGAAACGGCAAGATCGAGAGCTGTATTGGCGGTTATAGCGATTACCTTGAGAAAAAGAACACTAAATGTCATCCCGTTGGTGAGGCAAAGCCGAACACCAACAAACGGGATCCGAAAAAAGACGGCAGCAAAGCTGCCGACATCACGCCCCCCGTACCAGAGAAAAAGCCGCAAAAACTCTCTTACAAACTGGAACGCGAATTAGGGCAGCTCCCCGAAAAAATAAAGAAAGTCGAAGCCGATATCGCGCAATATAATGACCAACTCTCGGACGGGGATTTCTACGCCCGCGACCCCGCCGCCTTTCACGACATGACCAAGGCGCTGGCCGAAGCGGAAAGCAAGCTGGAGCGCTATGAAACCCGCTGGCTGGAGCTTGAGGAGATGCGGGGCTAGGAACAACAAAGACACTTATTAGTTGGTAAGCTCCATACCTCCGGCAGCCGGTTCAGATTGAGACTTTCCCTTGATTTGATAGTATAGAGGATTTCCTTCTATGTTACAGCAAACATCTTGCAATAGTACCGCCCCCTGAGAGAAATCAGGCAGCTCGTCTTCTCCAGTTAACTTAATTGCTCTAGTTAACATAATACCGATAGCCCCTTTCAACAGACCGAAATTCAGTTCCAATGCATCGTAATTGTCTTCACCCTCCAGACTTCGACCTTCTGGGAAGCGACTCTCTGTTCCATTTGAAGAATTAAAGAAAGCTACAAGCGTATTTTGAATGTCTATAATTTCCTGACCTGAATATACTTTTTCGCTCATAATAACCCCACAATCTTTTCCTTATTTTTATTAAAGATTGCAGGATTATACATAAGCAATATTCTTGTGTCAAACAACAAGTTAAGAAAGGCGAGAATACCCTCCTCAAATTCTAACACACTCCCCTTTGCATCCTGACGAAAGTCAGGATCCCCATACTA
Organism: Alphaproteobacteria bacterium; assembly: GCA_029880245.1. Taxonomy (GTDB): domain Bacteria; phylum Pseudomonadota; class Alphaproteobacteria; order Micavibrionales; family Micavibrionaceae; genus UBA1672. Next base: position 76,837 of record JAOUOR010000001.1, on the reverse strand, counting down.
TCATTCCTAGATCCTGATTGCCATCAGGATGCAAATACAGGCCCCTTCGTCATCAACTGAATGTCGAAAACATTCTAAGGCGATTCAGTTTTAAAACCACGGATAAACGCAGATGAACATTTATTCCCCTCTCCCTTAATCCCTCTCCCTAAGGGGAGAGGGAATTATCTTTAACTCATCCCCCTCCCTTTAGGGAAGCTCTCACACTATTCCCCCTCCCTTTAGGGAGGGGGTAAGGGGGAGGGTCACAAAAAAGATTCCTCCAAGCGGGCTGTGCCCTTAGTCGGAATGACAAAAGCAAAAAACCTTCGTGTTCTTTGTGTCCTTCGTGGTGAAAAAAGACTGTCATCCCTGCGTAAGCAGGGATCTCTTTCCCTTATCCACCAGATCCCCGCTTTCGCGGGGATGACAACAGAATCTTGACAAAGAAGGAATATTATCCTATTATGCCTGCATGTTTATGTCATCCACACAGCAGACCCCACAAACGTCATTCCCGACAAGCACAGCGCAGATAAACGCTCATTGCGGGGGTGCCGATAATATTCTAAAGGTGATTTTTCTTAAATCATTGAAAAATAATATAAAACCAGAAAAAGCAAAAATGAAAACGCCGGAACAAACTATTGGATTACGGGTCGGGAATTTTTTAAAACGCCAATTCAAACTATACAAATCCGAGAAACCCCTCAACAAACGAACTAAAGGAATATCATTGAAAAACAATGGTTTAAAGAATTTAATTCCGTATTTCACGAACGAACTAAAGAAAATCATTTTCCCTATTGTCATCCCTGCGAAGGCAGGGATCCGGATGCCCGCCTTCGCGGGCATGACAGAAAGAGCAGGTAATTACCCCGCCTCGCGGCTCGCTTTTTTGCGCTCATGCGGGCAAAGGTACTTCTTGCGCAGGCGTAGCGATTGCGGCGTAACCTCGAGAAGCTCATCATCATTGATATAAGCCATCATATCCTCAAGACTCATTTTGCGCGGCGGCGTAAGCGTCACAGCCTCATCCGAGCCGGAAGCGCGCATATTGGTCAGCTTTTTCCCTTTAAGAACATTAATTTCCAGATCATTCTCGCGGTTATGCTCGCCCACAATCATACCTTCATAAACAGGCGTCTGGTGCTCGATAAACATCGCACCGCGATCCTGTAAATTGAAAATCGCATAAGCCACAGCCGTTCCCTGATCCGTAGAAATCAGCGCGCCATTCCTGCGCTGCGCAACCTCGCCTTTAAACGGCGCATAGGAGTGAAACAGGCGGTTCATAACACCTGTGCCGCGTGTTTGCGTCAAGAAACGGCTTTGATAGCCGATCAACCCGCGTGAGGGCGCAAGGAATGTTAGGCGAATCTTGCCCGCTCCGCTAGAGCGCATATCAAGCATCTCCCCTTTCCGGCGATTCATCGCATCCACGACAGCGCTGGAATATTCCTCATCCACATCAATAATGACTTCCTCGATCGGCTCGAGCTTTTGCCCCGATTCTTCCTTGAACAGAACTTTAGGGCGCGAAACCGTTAGCTCAAAGCCTTCACGGCGCATCGTCTCGATCAGCACACCAAGCTGCAACTCCCCGCGTCCGCCAATTTCAAAGGAATCCTTATCCGCGCTTTCCTTATAGGTAATGGCCACATTGGTTTCAGCCTCGGCCAAAAGACGCTCGCGGATCATAGTCGACGTTACCTTCTTGCCCTCTTTACCCGCAAAAGGCGAGTCATTCACGCTAATCGTCACGGACATAGTCGGCGGATCAATAGGGGTCGAAGCCAAAGGCTGCGTCACAGAAGGCGCGCAGATCGTATCGGCAACAGAAGCCTCGGTCAGACCGGCGATACAGATAATATCGCCTGCATGGACTTCAGAAACCGGAACGCGCTGCGTACCATTAAACATCAGGAGCTTTGACAAACGACCATTTTCAACGAGGTTACCTTCAAGGTCTATCGCCTTGACCGTATCATTCACTTTGGCAGACCCATGCAAAACCCGGCCCGTCAGGCAGCGCCCCAAAAACGGATCAGAATCCAGCAATGTCGCAAGCATCGCAAATGGCTTGCCCTCTTCTACTTTTGGCGCGGGCACATGCTCGAGAATTAAATCCAGCAAGGGCGAGAGATTCTCCCGCGGATCGTTCAAATCTGTAACGCACCAGCCATCGCGGCCCGAGGCATAAAGGATCGGGAAATCAAGCTGCTCGTCATTCGCATCCAGAGATACAAATAGATCAAAAACCTCATCCACCACTTCTTCGGGACGACCATCGGGACGGTCGATTTTATTGATAATCACAATCGGGCGCAGGCCTTGCTTTAAAGCTTTACCCAGCACGAATTTGGTTTGCGGCATCGGGCCTTCCGCCGCATCGGTCAGCAAAATCACACCATCAGCCATGTGAAGCACACGCTCCACCTCGCCGCCAAAATCAGCATGGCCCGGTGTATCAATAATATTGATGCGGGTTTCCTTGCCATCTTTCTTCCATTGAATAGATGTCGGCTTGGCCAAAATCGTAATGCCGCGCTCTTTTTCCAGATCACCAGAATCCATCACACAGACTTCCACAGCCTGATTATCGCGGAACATGCCGCTTTGCTTCATGATTGAATCAATAAGGGTCGTCTTTCCATGATCCACATGGGCAATAATTGCAATATTGCGTAAATCTCTGGTCATTGTTCTTTTTCCGCGGTCTATAAAATTTTAATCCAGCGCAGACTTCTACAGATTTTAAGGTAAAAAGAAAAGCTTTATTTGCTTTTGCGTGAAAATTGCTATGGTGAAAATATCATCCATGAACAAGGGATTTTATACCATATAGTCGTTATCATATTTTTTACAAATATCATGTATGGTCCTGAAGAACAGGGCCGCTTTAAAAGAAATCAATGCTGAATTTATGGAACAAGGCACTATAAGAAGCTCAAAACTATGAAAAAAATCAACGTCCTTAGCCCAGGTTTTATTAGCCCAAACAGTGCGGCCTATCTTTTCCCGCTGATTAAATTTAAATCGGCCCTAATGGATCATGATTTTGATATTGTGATAAAATATGCGATTGATGACGATGTTACAGAGTGCGACTTCCTTCTCATCGACAGTAAATTTTTTGAAAAAGGCTGGAGCAAGGATTTTGACGGCACGCTTAAGTCCATAGCAGCCCTGAACAGGAAAGCCAAAGTCATTTGGTGTGATCAAAGCGATAGTACCGGCACTTTTCTAGGGCAAATCCTACCTCATGTTCATCGCTATCTTAAGGCGCAAATTCTTAAAAACCGCTCCGAGTATATGAATAACCATTATGCCTCCCGTATTTATACGGAATATTACCACAAAAAATACGGCATAATGGATCAATCCCCCTTTACAGATCAGCCAGCAAAAAACAAAGATGATCTTAAGAAAATAGGCATCTCATGGAATTCCGGCTTCATGCATTACGGAATGATCGGACCATATATGATAAAGGTCAGGGAGAGAATCCCCCTTGATTCCATGCTCGCCTTCGCCAGCATACGCTCCAGAGCGAAAGCCCCGCGATTGGTGGATGTTACCTGCCGCATGGGAATTTCCTATGAACACGACACTATCTGCTATCAACGCAGGAAAATCCGCGCAATTCTAAAAGATACTCTTTCCACCGACAAAATTGCCCGCTCTGCTTATTTCAGAGAAATAGATAACAGCAAAATTTGCGTTTCCCCCTTTGGTATGGGCGAAATAACCTTAAAGGACTTCGAGTGTTTTTTAAGCGGGAGCATGCTGCTTAAGCCTGATATGAACCATATGGAGACATGGCCGAACCTGTTCCAGGATCGTAAAACCTGCCTCTTTCATAGCTGGGATGTAGATGACATTAAAGATAAGATTGACTGGGCCCTAAGACATAATAGCGAGCGAATAGAAATTGCCAAAGCAGGACAGGATTTATACGAATCACACACACTTGGTGACAATGCCGGAAAACTTTTTGCAGAGCATATTAAAGAGATACTTTGCTAACCGGCCCCGTAATACCCCTTATACCATTCAATAAATTCCGGCACGCCTTCATTAATGCTGGTCGTGGGCTTATAGCCGGCAATTTTTGTTGTTTCCTGTACATCGGCATAGGTTTCCTGCACATCACCATCTTGCATGGGTTGAAAATCAATCTGCGCCTTTTTACCGACTTCTTTTTCGATCAGAGCAATAAAATCCATAAGATCTTCGGATTTTGTATTCCCGATATTCAAAACACGCTGCGGCGCAGTTTCACCATTATCTTCCGGTGGATTTTCCAGCACAGCTAAAACACCGCTAACGATATCGTCAATATAGGTAAAATCGCGCTTCATTTTCCCGTTATTGAAAACAGGAAATTTTTCGCCCTCACAAATAGCTTTGGTAAATATAAACGGCGCCATATCCGGACGCCCCCACGGACCGTAAACCGTAAAAAACCTCAGACCCGTTTGCGCAAAACGATAAAGATGGGCATAAGCATGGCTCATCAATTCATCACTTCGCTTGGTAGCCGCATAAAGGGATATAGGATTATCCACGCGGTCCTGAACAGAAAAAGGCAGCTTGGTATTCCCGCCATAAACAGAAGATGAACTGGCATAAACCAGATGCTCGAACCCTTCGGTGAAACGGCAACATTCAAGGACATTCAAATGACCGACAATATTACTGTTAATATAAGCATGCGGATTCTTGAGCGAATAGCGCACTCCGGCTTGGGCAGCCAAGTGAATGACCTTCTTGAATGGCCCCTTTTCAGCCCAGAGCGTTTTCATCCCTTCCATATCGGCAATATCAATTTTTGCAAAAGTGAACGCCGGATAGTTTTGAAGAATCTTAAGGCGCGCTTCTTTCAAGGTGACATCGTAATAATCATTGAGATTATCAATCCCGACAACCTCTTTACCGGACTCCAGCAATCTCACCGCGGTATGAAATCCGATAAACCCTGCGGCACCAGTAACTAGGATGGCTTCAGACAACATTAAACTCCGGCCTTATGATAAATAATCAAAATGGTTATAGCCGAATACAGATTTATAATCCAGCACCCATACACAAAGCCTATCAAGCATTGCGTATAATTCTGAACCTCTTTTAGTAATCAGGCGATTATTTTACCAAAGCCAAAGAAACCTCTGCGATTCTGATTCTCAGCCAAATTTTTGACCATAGCCTCAAGCTCATCTAACTTGCTGGCACGTTTCTCTGAATCGCTTCTTTGATCTGTCAACTGAGCTGTAACACGATTGACCATATCCTGTTCTTTGTTCAATGTTCCTTGCAGATTTTCAATCTGCTCGGTTAATTGTCTGCGCTCACGATCACGCTCGATCTCCAGAATTTTCAGCTTTTCTCTCAAAACATCGATTTCGGTTCTTTGAACCACAGTCGAAACATTCGAGTTACTATACTGATCCTTCTGTTCAGTATTTTCTGCCATATCCGGCTTGACCTTATCGCCATAAATGCGAATCAGTTCGGATACATCGATTTTAGGGCGTTTTGTGTCCCTGTCCTCAACAGAAATGCCTTTCTCTTCTATGTGGCGGTACAGCGTCTGGCGCGTAATCCCGGCCATCGAAGCTGCCTTCGATAGTGAAACTTTCATGTGTCTACCTTTGTAATATGTAACAATTGAGTAATACAATCCTAACTGTGAAATGAATCAATTTCAACATATCGCCGAATAATTTTCCACAGGTCTATAAAAATGCATATTTTATTGCAGGATTCTCATAAATTCTAACGCACAGATTCAAGATCGAGTATGAATCAACTAAAGTATTCAAAAAATAATTGCGAATCAGTTGTTAAAAAGAATCAAATTTATTCATCTATATTAGGCTTTACTGAAAACTATTAACCGGATCCCCAACAGTTACCAATTCCCTCCTTATAAAAACATCTCAGAAAACCAAAAAAATCAATCTATGATAAGAATAGTCTGTAAGGAGTATAAGTTGGTGGACCCTAGCGGGATCGAACCGCTGACCTCTACAATGCCATCGTAGCGCTCTCCCAGCTGAGCTAAGGGCCCGTCTTTTGCGAAACGAGACCAGAGTAATATCGTTTTTCAAAACAAGTTTCAAGTCTATTTTCGTCTAAACCCTTGTATTTCATCCTTATATCATTCTATGGTTTGTACAAGGTCACTAAAGGGAGACATACCATGAACTGGGAAACAATTACTCATACACTTATCCATTATGCCACTTTATACGGCATCAAAGCCATTATCGCCCTTGCCATTTTTGTGGTCGGTAAATGGCTTTCCAAAAAGCTTGTTAAAATCACCAAAAGCCTTATGACCAAAGCAAAAATCGATGAAACCCTCGTGAATTTCAGCGGCAACATCCTCTATAGTCTCGCCCTTGTCTTTGTCATTATTGCCGCGCTGAGCCAACTTGGCATTGAAACGACCTCGCTTGTCGCCATTATCGCCGCAGCCGGTCTTGCCATAGGTTTATCCTTGCAGGATTCCCTGTCCAATCTGGCCTCGGGTGTAATGATTATCCTCTTCCGCCCTTTCAAGATCGGAGATTTTGTCGAAGCTGGCGGTATTGCCGGAACAGTCGAAAATATATCCATTTTCACAACGGATTTCAAAACCGCCGATAACCGCCTGATCATTGTACCCAATGGCAAGATCACCGCGGGCAATATTACCAATGCTTCAGCCAAGCCGGAACGTCGCATCGATCTAACAATCGGCGTCAGCTATAACGACGACCTTAAAAAAGTCAAAGACGTTCTTGCTAAAATCGTTGCCGCGGATGAGCGCATCTTAAAAGACAAAGATGTAATCATTGCCGTATCTGAACTGGCCGACAGCTCGGTCAATCTTGTTGTACGCCCGTGGGTTAAAACAGAAGATTACTGGAATGTTCGTTTTGACCTGACAGAAACAATCAAGACGACTTTTGATACAGAAGGCATTTCCATCCCCTTCCCGCAGCGTGATCTGCATATCGTAGAAGGCAGCGCCGTCAAAAAGAACAAAGCCGCATGAACACCGCAATAAAAAAGCCCCGACTTAGCGGGGCTTTTTCTTAATATGAATTCCAGTTATCTATCCGACATTAAACGCAGAATATGAGAAAACATAATAACAAAGCTTAAGTATAGACTTAAAGCCGAAGACCACGCCATCCGACTATTCATCTCAGCCCCATAAGCAGAGTTATATTGTTCCTTCGTTGACTGGGTTTCCCATGCTGTCATACCAGACATAGCCACAACAACAACAATATCAATCAGCATCTCAAATCCAGAGGAATACTCAAAAAACATGCCAATTATAGAAACCACAAAGGCCCCTAGAAATGCCATCAAACAAAATGTGCCTATCGCCGATAAATCCTTTTTCGTTGTATAGCCAAAAATGCTGATACCCACGAACATAATCGACGTTACAAAAAACGCTCTGGCAATATCAGCGCCTGCAAAAGCCAAGGCTATAACAGAAAAGCTTATACCATAAAGTACACTTAGGCCGAGGAATGATAGCTTTAACTGCTGTGACGACATTCTGGCAGGATTAAAGCCAAACCAGATAATAGCTATAGGCGCCAACATAACAATCCATTTTTGAGGACCTCCCAAAAACAACATCATCAAATCAGGTGAACTAGAAACAGCCCAAGCCGTAAGAGCTGTGATCATTACCCCTAAACCCATACGGTTATAGACACTGTTCATATGCTCACGTAAGCCGGCATCTACTCCGGCTTGGGTACGGGATTGTGATAAACGATTTGTTTGCATTTTATTCTTCTCCATAACTGTTTGAATAATGCGAATATCAACTTTATAAACACTATTATAGCAAAAATCAAAGGATCTTGCGAATGAATTGCATGATTCTGTTTAACAAAAGACGCTTAAGGCCGCCGCCCCCTGGTCAACCAAGGATTCACGCGTTCGCGATCATGGTTTTTATTTCGGGAAATGCGTTCTTCCTTGGCCACAGGCGGCAAGGATAAAGAATCCGGAATTGGGGTATTGGTCACTTCAGATAGCGCTATAATTCTTTGCTCTATTGGCGGATGCGTTGCAAACACACCTAAAAACGGCACATGGTTTTCAATACACATCATGGCAATATCATCTGTCGTTTCGGGAATCCTGTCTCTTCCGGAGATTCTCATAAGCGCTCTCATCATCCCATCAGGATTTTTGGTCATCTCCACCGCTCCCGCATCGGCCATATATTCCCTGTGACGAGACAGGGCAAAGCGCATCAATAGTGTCGCCATATAGCCCAGCCATAAAACAACCGCTATAATAAGCATGGCAAAAACCGTTGCCATACTATTATCTCTGCGCTGCCTTGAATAAAACAGACTATATCTTATATTACTCCACGCAAGTTGCGCCAGAAAACCAAACATCCCTGTAAAAATCACACAGACAATCAACAATCTGACATCACGGTTTAGAATATGGGTAAGCTCATGAGCCAAAACACCCTCAAGCTCGTCCTTGGCCAAAGAATTCATCAATCCCCGCGTCACCGTAATACTGTAGGATTTCTCATCAATTCCACTGGCAAAGGCGTTACGGGCATGGGTTTCAATAATCTCGAGATGCGGTATTTTGATTCCGCGCGAAATGCATAAATTCTCCAGCAAATTATAAAGCTCCGGCTCTTCTGATCTTGCAACAGGGTGGGAATGGGAAAGTTTACGAATCATCAAGCTATGGGAAAACCATGCAATTATGAACCAGATTGCCACAACCGTTAAAATAAGGGGCAAAAACTCTAATGTTAAATTCAATGCCCCTTGCGCGACGCCTAACGTATCGACTTCCGCTCCAGGCAACATACCCTTGGTCGAGCCAAGCCCCAGCAAAAACGCGATAACCCAGAAAATAACCGCCACCAGCACAGGATAAAGCGCCAGCAACAATATACACCGCGCATTATTATTCCAGATATGCGAACTCAGACCTATGGCAGGCTTTCCCATCGCATTTTATCCCATGCAAAAAGACTTGATTTAAAATTTTACTTCCGGCGCCTTTTGAACCAACGCTGCTTCGGCTTCGTCCAGTTCAAAAAATTCTTCCTTCGCAAAACCAAACATGCCCGCAATCAGCACAGACGGAAATTGCTCGGTTGCCGTATTATATTCAGCCGTTGCATTATTAAAGAAACGGCGCGCCGCAGCAATTTTGTTTTCAATATCCGAAAGCTCGTTCATTAATTTCTGAAAATTCTGATCGGCCTTGAGATCCGGATAATTTTCCGCCACAGCCAAAAGCCCCATTAATGCACCGCCCAAAACATTTTCTGCCGCTACGCGCTCGCCGGTTGCACCTTTTGCCGCGCCAACCTGCGCTCTGGCTTTGGTCACATTTTCATAGACCTGTTTCTCGTGCGCGGCATAGCCCTTCACAGTTTCAACAAGCTGAGGCACAAGATTATAGCGCTGCTTCAACTGCACATCGATATCGGAGAATGCATTATTACGTGTTTGCCTTAAAGCAACCAGACGGTTATACAAAATCACAAGCAAACCAATAATGGCAGCGACAATACCCAGAACAACCCAAATACTCATGTCTTTTTCCTTTCACTTGTCTATGTGTTGAGCTATTTTAGACATAAGAATCGCTTTTGTCTGCAAATTTTTTTAAAGCCGAAAAACTAATGACCTCAATCAAATCCAGTCACTTTTGTTCTTCCTCCGCATCGGGAAAAGACTGGCGCGATACGTCCAAGAATGTGCTTGATAATCTTGACGAAGCCAGAAAAGACGACAGTCCCTATAATTTCGGCTTTATCTATATCTCGGATCATCTGGCCGATGATGCAGTCAGTATCATTAATCTTTTTAAGTCCGTCACGAATATTGAAAACTGGATAGGCTCTATTGGCATGGGTGTCATTGGTGGAAATCAGGCCTATACAGACAAGCCCGCTATTTCCGTTATGGTTGGCAATTTTCCGGAAGGTTCTTTTTGTGTTTTTCCCAAAACAGGCGATTTGGGAGAAAACATCCCTCAAGACGAAGTTAATACATGGCTAGACAATAATGCGCCGTTACTGACCTTTGTTCATGGCGATCCTTTATCTCAGCAAGACCCTATCCAGACCTTACAGAATTTGGCCAATCTGACAGGCGGATTTCTAGTAGGCGGGATGACTTCTTCGCGCTCCGAGCATTATCAGATAGCCAATACGATTTGTGAAAACACCATAACAGGCGCTTTTTTCTCAGATAAAATAGAAGTCGCCACCACAGTTTCACAAGGCTGTAGACCGATTAGCGACTTTCATACAATCACCAAATCGGATGGTAATATTATCTTGGAAATAGACGGCAAAAAACCTTTTACCGTTTTACAAAAAGTTCTGCGAGAGGAAGCCGCAAAAAAACTTGGCAAAGATCCAGAACATATTACAACTGATTTTGCTCCCCCCGATAAGGATGAGTTCACCATTAACGAGGCTTCTATGGGCATGTCGCGCGGACAAATCCATGTCGGTTTAAGCCTGTCAAATTCGGATATAAAGGATTATCTGACCCGCAACATAATAGGCATTGATGCACAAGAAGGCTCAATTTCAATCTCAGAAGATGTTAGCAACGGGGAATTACTAATCTTTAGCGAACGTAACAACGAGACAATTTTTAATGATCTTGAAGCAAAACTTACAACCTTAAAAAAGAGAATCACGGAAGGAAAAGGCAAGTTCAAACCCAAAGGGGCAATCTATATTTCCTGTATCGCACGCGGTTTTCAAACAGAACCAAATGATGCCGTCAATGAGATAGATATCATACGAAAAATCATAGGCCCTCTACCATTATGTGGATTTTATGCAGGCGGCGAAATCAGTAATGCACGCCTTTACGGTTATACAGGTATTCTTACTTTGTTTTTTTAGGGCCCGATTTCAGCAAACCCATAGTCACTTTTGTGCCATGATCCGGCTCTGATTCAATTTTGAACGCCCCTTCATGCAAATCAATAATATTGCGCACAAGCGTTAGGCCCAGCCCTACTCCGCGCTGATTTGACTCGGGATTTTCTATACTTTCGAACGGTTTAACGACACGCTCAAGATTATCCGGATCAATTCCAGAGCCATTATCTTCAACAGAAATCTCGATAACATCATGACTACGCTTTGCAGAAATTTTGATTTTACCGTTCTCGGGCGTGTGTGTAATGGCATTACGCACAAGATTAACAATCGCCTGCTTGATGCGTGATTCGTCTATGGAGGCTTTACCAATATTTGCAGGACAGGATAGTGTTATTTCATTTTTCTCTTTGCGCCCCCAGCCATCAACCAAAGAGACAACACTTTCCAGCATATTTTTAATACTGACCTCCTTGATCTCAAGATCCATATATCCGGCCTCAATCGTTGATAGATCCAAGATATCATTAATCAAACTCAGCAAACGACTGCTCGCCTCGGCGATATCATGGGTATATTCTTGTTGCTTGTCATTGAGCGGACCGAAAAATTGCTGGTCAAGAATTTCGTTGAATCCCATAATCGCATTAAGAGGTGTCCGGAGTTGGTAAGATACATTGGCCAGAAAGTCGAGCTTCAATTGCTCTGCGGCCTCCAAGGCCGCATTTTTCTCGCGAAGAGCCTTTTCAACCTGCGCTTTATCCGTCACATCATCAAAAGTCACAAGAATGCGCCCGTCAGGAAGCGGCACCGTTGCACAATCAATCAAACTGCCATCATTACGTTCGATCCGGCTTTCATTGGCTTGACGCTCCAGCCCCAGAGCTAAAAGGCGCTCTTGTTCATTATTCCAGCTTTTCTCGTCAAAAAATCCGGACATCCGCTCGACAATACGACTAATATGAGGATCACCCTCAAGACTCTCGGGATCAATTTTCCAAAGCCGTCCAAATTCAGGATTCCAGAGCTTTAATCGTCCATCCCCGCCAAACACTGCCACAGATTCGGCGAGATTATCCAGAGTCTCTTTCTGCACAGCCACAAGTGTATTATAGGATGATTCCAGAGCCAAACGGCTTGTTACATCCTCAAAGGTCATCATTAATCCGCCGATTTTGTGTGGCACAACCAACATCCGAAACGCCGAACCATCGGGTAAATAAAGCATATCTTCATAGGGCTCAATCAAATCGGTGAACATATTCAGCCAGCTTTGCTTGTATTTGCGAAAATCCGCCTGCTCTGGTAAACGGCGTGTTTCGCGTAGTTGCTCCATAATCTCGCCAAGCTTGGGCTTTGTATTCAGCCACCCTTCCTCCAACCCCCAAAGAGCCGAAAAGCTATTATTATAAAATTCAAGTTCCTGATCCGCATTATAAATTCCGATTGCCGACCGCAATTGCTCCAAAAGTCCCAAATTGGCAAGTCTGTCACTCTTAATCCGTGTTTCGAGAATTTCCTGATCTGTTAAATCTTCAAGCATCCCAAGTGTTACATTACGTCCTTTTAAAGGAATCTCGATCAGATTGACCAAAAGACGTTTTCCTCCCAGAACAATATGGGTCTGGAAATTCTGGCGCGCCTCTTTTTCCATTGCGATCTTAGCAAGATCTGCTCCCGACTGAATCGCCTGCCCGCTTTTTTTCTTTCGGGACGGTAAAAGAAATTCTCGTTGCTCTAATGTTACTTCACTGGGCCGCGCACCGATTTTTTTGGCATAGGCCACATTGCACCAAATAATTTTTTGCTCCGCATCACGCAACCAGACCGGATAGGGCAGAGAATCAAGAGAATCCTGCATACGCTCCATCTCGCCGCGCAAACCCTGCTGATCGGCCATAAAGATGTCATGGGCAACGCTTTGCTCGGTTACATCCTCTAGCCAAAGAACTGTAAAAAAGTTACTGTTTTCCCTATCAGCCCCGCGTGAACCGGAAAAGCGGAATTTTTTACTCTCATCACGGCTTTGCGCTGTCATAGAAAAAGGAACACCGCAATCTAGTAATGTATTAAAACTCCCCTCCAATGCGGCTGCATCATCAGGGTCAAGCTTTTCAAAAATATCCTTGATATTGGAAATATCGGTAACACCAAGCGCCTGACCAAAACCCGGAGAATAAGCAATTGTTCCGGCAGAATCCCAGCCACAATATTCCCCCGGCACAGCCGCCAGAAACGCCTCTAATCTTGATTTTTCCTCACGCAAGTTTAAACCGTTGCCAAAGACACCGGAAAACGGAGAAAATAGTGATTTTTTCTTCTGATTTGCCACAATAAAGGGATTTTAAAGTGCGAGCCCATTACAAAACAAGAGAGAAAAGCGAATTAGCCTCGTATTACACAATAAAAAAGGCGACCAAAGCCGCCTTTCCCTTAAATTCTAATTTCCTGCACTATACCTGACCCGGCGTAGGTGTACTTGTTATTCCGATTTGCTTTTTTACACCTGGATTGTCACAACCATTTGCATTTTCCGCAAAAATTATCATAGCACTCTTAAGGCCAATGGAAGAATGATCTCCACCTTCACCAGTAAGGTCAGCTTTTCCTGTAAATTGTTTTCCTAAATTAATCATCCTTAAATACCCCTTTTCTTATTGTAAAAACTGCATTATCTTTTGAAACACCGCTTCCATCGTAATCTTTAAAAATCACTTTCTTGTACTCACCCGCTTGTGCTTCAGGAACTATAGTAAACAAAACGCGTATCTTTGTCAAATTAGAAAGATCAATCAGGTCCTTTTTTCCATTCATCAAGGTCACCAGATTCATAACTTTTTTCTCTGTTACCTCACGATCCTCATCTTTATTGATAAGCACATAATCCCCTACATGCTCCAGCTCCGTTTTATAGTCCTTATATTCAAAAAATTGATAAGCCCTTTCGACCATCGGGTTGGGTTTATAGGAAAAACGCGGTTGTTCTTTAACCGGCTCTTCGCTTACTCCACTACTTTTTTCGTTAAATTCACTCATATTTTATATATTAGCATTGGTTTTTGAATAAAAAAATGTTTATTTGCATGGACCGCAAGAAAGAAAGCGATTATTAAGGAAACAAATTTATTAGTTGAGATAAAGGAGAGGATGAAAATGTCCGCAGCCCCACAAGCAGTAGAACAAGACTATAAAGTAAAAGATATTAAACTGGCCGAAGCAGGACGCCTGCAAATTGATTTGGCGCAAGATGAAATGCCGGGCCTTATGGCTACGCGTGAAGAATATAAAGATAAGCAACCCCTGAAAGGTGCGCGCATTGCCGGATGCTTGCATATGACAGTTCAAACCGCCGTTTTGATCGAAACACTGACGGCTCTTGGTGCTGATGTGCGCTGGTCTTCCTGTAACATTTTCTCGACACAAGACGAAGCCGCCGCCGCTATTGCTGCTGCTGGCATTCCCGTATTTGCCTGGAAAGGGGAAACAGAAGAAGAATATGAATGGTGTATTCACCAAACCATCAAAGGCCCGAATGGCTGGACCCCTAATATGATTCTGGATGATGGCGGCGACCTCACAGCCATGATGCACAAAGATTATCCTGAACTAATGGATGATATTAAAGGCATATCTGAAGAAACAACAACAGGTGTATTGTTCCTGAAGAAAATGCAGGAAAAAGGAGAACTAAAAGCGCCTGCCATTAATGTTAATGATTCGGTTACAAAATCTAAATTCGACAATAAATATGGTTGCCGTGAATCACTGGTTGACGCTATCCGACGTGCAACAGACCTTATGCTTGCCGGTAAAACCGCCATGGTCTGCGGCTATGGAGATGTTGGTAAAGGTTCTGCCGAATCACTGGCCTCCCAGGGCGTGCGCGTGATGGTTTCTGAAATTGATCCAATCTGTGCATTGCAGGCTGTGATGGATGGCTACGAGGTGACAACAATGGAAGAAGCCGCGCCAAAAGCCGACATCTTTGTCACCACAACAGGAAACAAGGATATCATCACAGTCGATCACATGCGAGACATGAAAGACCGCGCCATTGTGTGTAACATTGGACACTTCGATAATGAAATTCAGGTCGAGCCGACACGCAATATGAAATGGACAAACATCAAGCCGCAAGTTGACCAGATTGAATTCCCAAGCGGAAAGCGCATTATCCTTCTTGCAGAGGGCCGCCTCGTAAATCTGGGCTGCGCTATGGGACATCCGTCTTTCGTGATGTCAGCATCTTTCACCAACCAGACACTCGCCCAAATCGAGCTATGGAATAATCACGGTGAGTACGAGAACAAAGTTTATGTTCTGCCAAAACATCTGGATGAAAAAGTGGCAGCCCTACACCTTGATAAGGTCGGGGCAAAACTGACAAAACTTTCTCAGGAACAGGCTGATTATATTGGCGTAAAAGTGAACGGACCGTTTAAAGACGAAGCTTATCGTTACTAGGCCCATATCAATGAGCGATACAGTTTTAAAATATGTATTATGTCTTCAATGCCCGGACAAACCGGGCATTGTTGCCACTGTGTCCACGTATTTGAGCAATGCTGATTGTAACATAGAAGCGTCCTCACAATTTAATGACCCCTTTTCGGGCCAGTTTTTTATGCGCGTTGAGTATTCTTCTGCGAATAAAAGCGGGCATGACGTATTCATCAAAAACTTTCAAAATATTGCCGAAAGCTTTTCGATGATCTGGCATATCTACGATTGGGGAACGCCGGTCCGCACCTTGCTTATGGTCTCTAACCACGATCATTGTTTACATGATATTTTATACCGCTGGAGCGCAGGAAACCTGCCGATAGAAATAACAGGCGTGGTCTCCAACCACGAAACTTCCCGCAAACTAGTCGAAGCACACGACCTTCCCTATCACTACTTACCGGTCACAAAGAGCAATAAAACCAAACAGGAAGAACAGCTTTCTAAAATTATAGAGGAAACAGATACAGATCTGGTCGTTCTTGCGCGCTATATGCAGGTTCTCTCTGCTGATTTCTGTGAGAAATATCGGGGCCGCGTGATTAACATTCACCATTCTTTCCTCCCCGGTTTTAAAGGCGCTAAACCCTATCACCAAGCCTATGAGCGCGGAGTCAAACTTATAGGGGCAACAGCCCACTTCGCGACAGAAGATTTAGATGAAGGTCCAATTATAGAACAAGATACCGTTAGAATTTCCCATGCTGATGACCCCGAAAAACTGCGCATTTTAGGGCAGGACACAGAAAGACGCGTTCTGGCACGCGCCCTGAACCTCTATGCCCGCCACCATGTCTTCCTGCAAGGTCACCGCACAGTGATTTTGTAAGATAATACTTAAAACAACCTTACAGTTATTTTTTAATTTACAATACAATACTTAAAATCTATCATGCTCACATGCATAATGCTTTTCCTTATCTCGTCGCGTTTTTAGCTGTTACTTTTTATGCGTGCTTACCAGTAATAGCCAAAAAAATGAATGCAGATATTCCACCTTTCGCTTTTATTGCATTGACCATGTTAGGTCTGAGCCTTTGTGGTTTTTTCTCCAGCATAGCTTTCGAAAAATCATTTGTGTTTTCAGAATTACAGATTGACATATATTTATGGATATTACTGTTTGCCATCCTGAACTTTTTCGGCTTTTTTTTAAGTTTATATGCAATTTCTCAAATACCTTTGGTCAAATACCAAATGATCAACATGATATTGCCGGTTATTACAGGCATTTTGGCCTTTCTAATTTTATTAGAACCCTTTAAAGCACGCTATCTGATCGGAATAGTCTTTATAGCAATTGGCATTTTTATAGCGCTGAGCGATTCCTCTGCAGAAACATCAAAATGTGCCGCTCCATTACAAGATAACTGTGATATTGTTGCGCCAGAAAACAAAAAATAGCCTCAAAAAACATGAGCATAGACACAGCACAAACATCTGAAATCAAAGCCGAGGACGAACTTTATCTGATCGACGGTTCCGGCTTTATTTTCCGTGCCTATTATGCCATGGCCTATTCCCGTCAATCCGGCATGACCAATCCTGATGGAATCGAGGTCGGCGCGGTTTACGGCTTTGTTAATATGCTGCTCAAGATGCTAAATGATTATCACGCGCCCTATCTCGCCGTAATTTTCGATGCCGCGCGCGAAAATTACCGCAATGAAATTTATGCAGATTATAAAGCCAACCGCGATGAGACCCCCGAAGATCTCATTCCACAATTCGCGCTCATTCGAGAAGCTACAAAAGCCTTTGATATGCCTGCCCTCGAATTGGAAGGTTATGAAGCCGATGACCTTATCGCAGCCTATACCAAGACTGCCCTTGCACAGGGCAAAAAAGTTGTGATCGTTTCCTCTGATAAAGATTTGATGCAACTCGTTCAACCCGGTGTTCGGATGCTTGACCCGATGAAAGGCCAATGGATCGGAGAAAAAGAAGTCTTCGAAAAATTCGGCGTGACGCCCGATAAAGTCGTTGATGTGCAGTCCTTGGCTGGCGATAGTGTCGATAACATCCCCGGTGTGCCCGGCATCGGGATCAAAACCGCCGCGCAGCTCATCAACGAATTTGGTTCACTGGAAGAGCTTTTAAACCGCGCCCATGAAATCCCGCAAAAAGGCCGTCGCGAGAAAATGCTGGAGAATATTGAAAATGCCCGCATCTCGCAAAAACTTGTAAAACTGGATGATAACGCCCCCCTGCCTTTACCGATTGAAGAACTTAAGGCTCATGATCCGGATAAACCTGATCTCATGGCCTTTTTACAAAAGCATGCTTTTAATTCCATTATAAAAAGACTAGGTGGACAAACAGTAGCCTTTACCCCCAAATCCCATAGCGAGAGTCACCAGCAACAAGAAACTAAAGAAGAAAAACTTCCCCCCGCATCGGAAAATAAATACACACTTATTAATGATGAAAAAACACTAAGAGAATGGATGAGAGAAGCCGAAGAGACAGGATTTCTGGCCATCGATACGGAAACCACCTCTCTGACCCCCGCCAAAGCCAAGCTGGTTGGGATTTCAATTTCATCAAAAATTGGTAAGGCTGCATATATCCCACTGGGGCATATTCAAGAAAAAATGGATTTGTTCGGCGATCCTTCAAAGCTAGACATCATACAGTTAGAAAAAGGTAAAGCTCTGGAAATTATGAGACCCTATCTTGAAGATGAGAGTATTTTAAAGATTGGTCATAACATGAAATATGACTGGCAGATGTTCTATAAGGAAGGCGTTTCTCTTCATCCGGTCGATGATACAATGCTGATATCTTATGTCCTTGACGGCACGCAGCACAGTAACAGCATGGACAACTTAAGCATTATGTATTGCGATCATACACCTATTAAGTATGAAGAGGTCGCAGGAAAAGGTAAATCGAAAGTCACTTTTGACCTTGTGCCAATCGAAGACGCCCTTACCTATGCCGCCGAGGATGCGGAGATCACTTTGCGCCTGCATAAAATTCTAAAGCCGCGGCTTGCACGAGAAAAAATGGTTACAGTTTATGAAACCATTGAGCGCCCGCTTATTCCGGTAATTGCCCGCATGGAATTCGAAGGCATCAAAGTTGATCCCAAAATCCTCTCCGAAATGAGTACAGAATTTGGCAAAAAGCTTGTCACACTAGAAGAAGACATTCATAAACTTGCCGGACATCCTTTTAACGTTGCCTCCCCGAAACAAGTCGGCGAAATCCTATTTGATGAAATGGGTCTGCAGGGGGGCAAAAAAACCAAGACGGGCGTCTACTCGACATCTATAGATGTTTTAGAAAAACTCAGCCTTGAAGGGCACGAAATTGTCACTAAAATCCTAGAACACCGCCAACTTGCCAAACTCAAATCCACTTATACGGACGCCCTGCAAGAACAGATCAATCCGGCAAGCGGACGAGTACATACCTCTTATCATATGGCAGGAACCAGTACAGGCCGCCTTGCTTCCTCTGATCCGAATTTGCAAAACATTCCAATCCGCACAGAAGAAGGCCGCGCCATCCGCAAAGCCTTTATCGCAAAAGAAGGCCATGTTTTACTTTCAGTCGATTATTCACAAGTCGAGCTCAGGCTTTGCGCGGAAATGGCGGGGGTAGAAGCCTTAAAAAAGGCTTTTAAGGATGGTGTGGACATTCATGCTCTCACTGCTTCTCAAGTCTTTGATGTTCCCCTAGATCAGGTTACACCCGAAATACGCCGACAAGCCAAAGCCGTAAATTTCGGCATCATTTACGGCATATCGGGATTTGGGCTAGCCAAACAGCTGGGCTGCGGCCCGGGCGAAGCCAATGAGTTTATCAAGAAATACCTGAGCCGCTTTCATGAAATAGAAGCCTACATGGAAAACACCAAAGAAGAAGCCAAAAAAATGGGCTATGTTCATACACTATACGGACGCAAATGTTACATTCCCGGCATACAGGATAAAAACCCCATGCGGGTGCGCGGCGCCGAGCGTCAAGCCATTAATGCACCACTGCAAGGCACAGCCGCCGATATCATGAAAATTGCCATGGGTAAAATGGAAAAAGCTCTTAAAAACGCAAAATTATCAGGAAAAATGCTTTTACAGGTCCATGATGAACTTATTTTCGAAATTCCGATAAAAGAATTAGAAAAAAGCAAAGAAATCATTACACAGGAAATGGAAAACTCATTTAAAATCAACGGAATAAAAATATCAACACCCCTTGATGCAGAAGCCGGACAGGCTCAAAATTGGGCGGATGCGCACTAGGAAAAGAAGAAATAAACATAATTTATGTATTTTTATACAAAAAAAATAACATTTTTTTGTTGACATCACCAAAATTAATATGTAAATATGCCCGTGACTTGATGCTCTGCCCCCTCACACACACATTCAGACATCAGGTCATCAAAAAATAAAAGGAATTGTTAAAGTTCCCCACACACGGAAAGTTGAAGCCGCTCTTAGCTCCCTGCTAGGGGCGGTTTCGCTTTATATTATAAATTTCTAAAACTATAGCTTTTCATATAACTACGCCAGAGGGTATAATAGCAATAGGGTACTACTGTGTGAGGTGATAATGTCAAACGCTCTTTTTATTGAAAAACCGGATAAATCAAAAATCCACGCACTTTTTAGTGAACCAGATCAAAAAAATTTAATTCCAAAAGATAAAAGAACATTGATCATAATGTGCCACAATTTCCCGGGTAATTGTGATGGAAAAGAAGGTATTTTAACCCACATCGAGAAAACAGCCTTAAGAAAGGGATTATTTTCTTTGCGCTTCGACTTTTCGTATTGCGGAAATAGTGATGGAAAGGAACAGGATTTTACACTGGATAAAGCCATTGCTGACCTCAAAACTATGATTGCATGGTCTAAAAAACAAGGGTTTCAACATGTCGGGTTGTTTTCAGAAGGCCTGGGATCTTTTATTTCAGTCATAGTTGGCGACAAATATGTAGATTTTAATGTTATGGTTTATCCCTTTATGAATATAGACGAAGCCTACTCACCATTAAATATTGATGAAAACCAGCAATATATCTGCAACAAATTCATACAAGCCTGTCCACATTACGATATTGAAAGATTCCTTGAAAATTTCAAAAAACCCTGCCTGATTTTTTATGGCACAAAAGATACCAATCTTTCTTCCCCCCATATAAATCTCATAAGAGAGGCTCTTGGCTCCCATCGCATAGATATCACTAATATTAAAAACGGCTCTTTTGGCTTACTCGAGCCCACGTCCCGAAAAGCGATCAATGTCAATCTGGGCGTTTTTCTTGAGAAATACGCGCATTGTTACTCCTGAATAACCAACAACAGCCAAGCTCATAAGAAAAGTTCTTGATTTTTATCACAAGAGCACTGTATAAACTGCTCTCGTAAGAATGGGTGGTCTGGCTATTTTTGACAATCGGCATGCCTCGACCACAAAAAATACACAAAACCGACTTTATATAAGGAGAAGAAAATGCCGAAAATGAAAACGCACTCCAGTGCAAAAAAAAGGTTCAAAATAACCAAAAAAGGTAAGGTAAAAGCCAAAAGTGCCTTTACAAGCCATATGATGATGAACAAACCTAAATCAATGAAACGTAAGGCACGTGCGCTTGATACGATGTCTGAGGCAGATGAACGCATTGTATTACGTAACTTTCTGCCATACTCAAGAAAATCCAAGACAAGCAAACCTTACGTTAAAAAAGAAGGAGGGACCAAATAATGTCAAGAGTTAAAGGTGGCCCTCGCGCCCATGCGCGTCACAAAAAAGTAATCAAACAAGCAAAAGGCTATTACGGTCGCAGAAAAAATTGTTTCCGCACTGCTGTCCAAGCTGTTGAAAAGGCCGGTCAATATGCCTATAGAGACCGCCGCAACAAAAAGCGCAATTTCCGTAAGTTATGGATTCAGCGTATTAATGCAGCGGCACGCCTGAATGATTTGACCTATTCCGGACTTATGCATGGTTTAAAACTTAATGGCATAGAACTTGACAGAAAGGTTCTATCCGATATAGCTATACGCGAACCTGAACAATTTGCAGCTATAGCCAAAACAGCTAAGGCTGCGTTAGATAAAAAATCTTAGGAAGCTGTTTTAATACATAATTTATTTAAATTTTTAAAAAGCAGCTTTTTATGCTAGTTATTAGCGAAGCTGCTTTATTAGAACCAATTTAAGTGATTATGAAAAAGATAATTTTAATAACACTACTTACCCTTATAGTCTTTCCTTCAATAGGGAAAGCGGATACCTATGACCAGAAACAAGGTAAAAGCTATCAAAAAACCTGGAGTGAAGGCCCCCCTGTTTCCAAGGCACAATTTAAAGCCTGGGTATCTCTGGCTGCTTCTAATGTTTTCGATTTTTCTTATAAAAATTATGAAGAAAGAAAACAGGAAAATCAAAAGTTCTTTACTACTCTTGGATATACATCTTTTTACAATGCCCTTGAATCTGCAAAAATAATTGAATTAATCACTGAAAAAAAACAAACCGTATCAGGTTACCTTCTGACCGCCCCAAGAATATCACCTCCAATTCTAAAGAATGAGCGTTATCTATGGGAAGTTGATTTTGTTTTTGCTGTTACATATGAAACAGAAGACTCTGTTACCACGCAAAAACTTCGTGTGTTTATGACCGTTTCTGAAATGGAAAATGCAGATGAAATTATAATTAATGACGAACTTTCTTTATTCGATCTTATAGGCATACGAAAATGGGTAGCAGAACCAATAGCCAATAGCGATAACTTTGTCTGCGAAGAGATACATGCCAAAGCCGAAGATGTAAAAGAACAAGAGATTGATCAACTCGAAAATGAAAATCAAAGTTTGAAAAAACGGTTACAGGGATTACTTGACTATATCCAAACTGGCTCACAAAAATAAAGGCCGCTTTTTCATGACATCTAGGAAATTGGCAATTTTCGACTGGAATGGTACTTTGATTGCTGATACCCGCCCCGCCTGGATCGCTTCTAATTACTGCCTTGAATTCTATGGCGTTGGTCCGATCTCTTTTCAGCAACAGCTTGAAACTTTTGACTTTCCAATCCTGCATTACTTCAAACGAAACGGGTGTGACATAGACAAAGTTCTTGCAACAAAAGAACAATCCAATGACATTTTCCAAAGAGAATATAATCGCCTAGCTGGAAAAACTCGCACACGCTCTGGCACAAGGGATCTTTTAAAATGGCTCAAAAATCACGACATAGAGTGTATGATCCTGAGCAATTATCTCACCGAGAAAATTGAGCATCATTTGGAGCGCTTAAAAATCAGAAATTATTTCAGCTACATATCAGCTAATAATTGCGATGGTACAAGCATCTTAAGTGCAACAAGCAAGCTGGAACGTATATCTGATTTTATGATCAAACGAGGCTATCAACCACAAAACACCTTTATCATAGGTGATTCCAAGGAAGAGCCCGATATTGGAAGACATATGGGTATTACGTCTATAGGAATTACAGGGGGCTGCATCAGCGAAAAACGCCTTCGCAAGGCTAAACCCGATCACATCATCACCCATCTGAGCCAGACAAAAGCAATTTTAGAAAAAAAATGGCAATTGCCGCTTTGATTTATATAAAATCCAGTGCTATAGTCGTTTCGCTTCATTTTTACACTAGGCATGAGGAGCGAAGCGTATAAAACATACGTGAGCGACGGATAACGCTGTGCAAAAATAAATGGGAATGACTATAAAACAACTTTATGACACAAGATATACAAAGCCTAAGAACCCAGATTGCAAATGAGGTTAAATCAGCAAGCAACCTCAAAGCGCTTGATGATGTGCGCGTAAGTGTCCTTGGTAAAAAGGGCCGCATTACCGCATTAATGAAAACGCTTGGCGCAATGAGTCAGGAAGAGCGCCAGACAAAAGGTCGTGATATTAATATTCTGAAAGATGAAATTGCCGATCTGATCAAGCATCAGGAAAACGCTCTAAAAAAACAAGAAATGGATGCGCGGCTATCCAGTGAAACACTTGATATTACCCTATCCCCCAGACAGGACTATATGGGCCATATTCATCCAATCTCCCAGACAATAGAGGAACTGACCGTCATTTTTGCCGCTATGGGTTTTCATGTTGCCGAAGGACCCGATATTGAAGATGACTATCACAACTTCACAGCGCTTAACTTCCCCCCCGGACATCCGGCACGGGAAATGCAAGACACATTCTTCTTGCCTGAAACTCAGGATGAAGAAGGAGAATACGCCAAGAAATTGCTACGCACCCATACGTCTTCCGTACAAATCCGGCACATGGAAAATAACAAGCCCCCACACAAAATTATCTGTTTTGGCCGGACATATCGTTCGGATTATGACCTTACTCACACACCGATGTTCCACCAGATGGAAGCCTTGATGATTGATGAGAAAACGAATATGGGCCATTTAAAGGGCTGCATTATGGATTTTGTGCGCGCCTTCTTTGAAATCGAAGACTTGCCTGTGCGCTTCCGCCCCAGCTTCTTTCCTTTTGTAGAACCGGGCGCGGAAATTGACATTGGGTGCTCGCGCAAAGATGGCGGTTTAAAAATCGGAGCAGGAGATGACTGGCTGGAAATTGGCGGCTCGGGCATGGTACACCCTAATGTCCTTAAAAACTGCGGTTTGGACCCGGAAAAATATCAGGGCTTTGCCTTCGGCATGGGAATCGAACGCATGGCCATGCTGAAATACGGCATTCCAGACCTTCGAACATTCTTTGAAAGCGATCTGCGCTGGCTACGCCATTATGGTTTTAACCCGCTGGAACGCCCCAATAGTGCCTCCGGCGTCAAGAGTTAAATCGTGGCTGTAAATCGTCTTATCATACGCCCCTTCGAATATAGTGATTTCCCAAGCTGGGTTACCCTGTGGGATGACAATAATCTCGGCATCAGGGATGAAGATGTAACCGAAAAGACTTGGGAACGCCTGATCGACAAGAAATACAAAGGCGTAAACGGTTTATGCGCTGAAATGAATGACGAGATGATGGGGATTGTCCATTATATCCTCCACCCGACGACAGGACATCTCAATGATGTGTGTTACATGCAGGATTTATATGTTGATCAAAAACACAGACGCAAAGGCATCGGCAAAAGACTTGTTAATGAGGTAACCCTGATTGGCATGAAAGAAAGATGGGCGAGAATGTATTGGCTGACACAGGACAATAACATAGAAGCCAAAGCTATGTACGAAAATTTCGGGGTAAAGCTGAATTTTACCTTCTACGTTCTACCGATTTCGTGAAAATCATACAGTTAACATCCACGGGTTACACCCGTGGCGTCACCTTATCTAAACAGACCAAGCGGGTTAAACCCCCCAAAAACGCTTATAGTTGTGTTGCCGACTTTGGCGACCTCAGCCTCTACTCGACCATTTTCAACCTTAACTGGACTCCTATCTTCCGGCTTTCTAATATCCGGCGAAGCTCCATGGTCCACCTTCGCATCTACGAGCTCAATCCGCTCTGGCGGAGGAGAATGATTCTCTTTAAAAACATCGGATAAAGTATTCTCGCCACCAAAAGGCGGGGGGGCGCTGGTTTCGCTCGTATGACTAAAAAAAAGTATCCCTGGCACACCAAATTCCTCAACTTTAGTCTCCGTAGTATAAGGGCCACCATTAACGCCCTTCGTGTAACCTTTGTCTAACTCTTCCCTTGGAGATGACTCCTGCGGCTCATCTCGACGAGCTACAACTTCTTTTCCGGAAGACGCTCCTGGTTCCTGTGTCCGGCCTAGAGCTACAGCCTCTTCCCTTGAAGGTCGCTCTTGTTGTGGTTCACTTTGAGCAGCCTCAGCTTTTTGTTCCGGCTCCTTCGGGGCTTCCTCTTTTTTAGCAGCAAAGGCCTCTTTAATCGGTTTTAGATCAACATTAAGCTTTTCTGCTATTTTATCCATAGCTTCCTTTACATCAGCATTGCCGCCTGAGACCAAAGACAACACGGCAAAAAGAATGGCAAACGGACCACCGAGATCAGATAAAGGGGATGCCTTATTTTCTGCTTTTTCTCTTAACAATAAAACTTTTTCCAGCTCTCCCTTCAAATCTTCGTTATTCTCAACAGCTTCCTTGAATGTCTGCGCCCTCTTTTCTGGCGCTTCTTTTTCTACATCTTCAAGTATTTCATTCAAACTTGTCTGGAATTTAGACGTGACTCTTCCTTCTTCAACAGCCTTATCAATATTATCCCGCATATTCTGAATGGCATTATCCGGATCTTTATCCAAGAGCATTTGGAAAGCATTCACAAAATCTCTGGAGACCTCATCCTTAAGTTTTAGGTCTTCTACCTTCTTACTTTCATCATTTTCTTGCGCTGACTGTTCCACCATAAAATCACCTGATATCTTTAAAATTATAAGTTCTGAAATTATAGCATACGTAAAATCTCAAAAGCAAATATTTTAAATTAACATAAGAGACAAAAAATCTTAAGAAAACCCTTGGAAAAGACAGGTTTTCAGCTTAGATTATTTGAAAATTTTGGCGGGAATACAAAAAACTTATAGTCACTTTGCTTTACGTTCGGACAAGGCATGAGCGACGCAGCGTAGAAAATACTACGTCAGGAACGAATAACGATGTCTGAACGTAAATGAAAGTGACTATAACATGAAATTTACAATTAACTGGCTAAAACAGCATTTGGACACTGAAGCAAGTGATTCGGAAATATGCGATAAACTCACAGATATCGGGCTTGAACTCGAAAGTTTCGAAGATAAAGGTAAGCTTTACGAGAACTTTAAAGTCGCCTATGTGGAACAGGCTGAAAAGCATCCAGACGCGGACAGGCTCAAAGTCTGTAAGGTTAAAACCGAAAACGGCCATGTGCAGGTTGTCTGCGGAGCGCCCAACGCCAAAGCCGGCATGAAAGGAATCTTTGCACCGGAAGGCAGCTATATTCCCGGCCTTGATGTAACCTTAACGAAAAGCAAAATCCGCGGCGTAGAATCATGCGGCATGCTGGTATCGGAAAAAGAGATGATGCTCTCGGATGAGCATAAAGGCATCATCGAACTGGATGAAGATTACGAAATCGGCACGCCAATCACCAAAATTTTTGATCTGGACGCAAAGCTGATAGAAATAGGCCTTACCCCCAACCGCGCTGATTGCGCAGGGGTGCGAGGCATAGCCCGTGATCTGGCCGCCGCAGGACTTGGCACGCTTATTCCTCAAGATGAAAAACCTGTCAAAGGCACGTTCAAATCACCTGTGAGTGTTAAAATAGAGGACAAGCAAGGCTGTCCTATGTTTCTGGGCCGTATGATCAAGAACATCAAAAATGCCCCTTCCCCTGATTGGCTACAAGATATGCTGCACTCAATCGGGCTTCGTCCGATATCGGCTTTGGTAGACATCACAAATTTCATGGCCATGGATCAATGCCGCCCCCTTCACGTATATGATGCCAATAAGCTTAAAGGCAATATTATTGTGCGCAAAACAAAGGGCGGAGAAACACTGGAAGCCCTGAACGATAAGACATACGAAAACATACCCGAAGGCGGCGTTGCGATCACAGATGACTCCGGCATTATAGGTCTGGGCGGGATTATTGGCGGCACATCTACGGGCTGCACCGGAGAAACTACTGATGTGTTCCTAGAAGCCGCCTATTTTGATCCGATGCGCATTGCCCGCACAGGCCGTGATATCGGCATTGAAAGTGATGCACGCTATAGGTTCGAACGCGGGGTTGACCCTGAATTCACAAAGACAGGCATAGAAATGGCAACGCAGCTTATCCTTGAATTATGCGGAACAGATAACACAGAAATCAGCGAAATTGTGCAGGCCGGAGACATGCCAAAATGGCAACGTCACATAAATTATGACTCCGATATGTGCAAAAAATTATGCGGTATAGACATAGAAAAGCAGCAGCAAGTCAAAATTTTAAAATCCTTGGGCTTTGACATTAAAGATAAAAAAGAAATCCTTGATATAGTGCCACCACCTTGGCGGGGAGATGTTCACGGCGCAGCAGATATTGTCGAGGAAGTCGTGCGGATTTACGGATTTGATAAAATTCCTGCCCTATCTGTTACACCAGAACATGGCAGATCACACGGCGTTGAAACCCTAACCCTTATGCGCACCAGACTAGCCAGAACGGTTATGGCTGTGCGCGGAATGGATGAATGCGTGACATGGTCATTCATTCCCAAATCTCTGGCCAATGCTTTTGGCAGCAATGATAATGAAGCCCTAAGCCTTTTAAATCCCATCTCTTCAGAGCTGGATCAAATGCGCCCTTCTATTTTACCCAATCTGATTGAAGCCGCCGTACACAATACCGATCAAGGGCTACAAGATGCAGCATTATGTGAGGTTGGCCCTATCTTCAGAACATCAAAATTCGATGGTCAGGGTATGGTTGCTGCAGGCATACGCACAGGAAATGCTGCACAACGTCACTGGACAGAAGACCAAAAGCCGCGCAAGATTGATCTCTATGATGCCAAAGCAGACGCGCTGGAAGTGCTTAAGGCTTGCGGTGCTCCTGCCGAAAATGCGCAAGTAACAAGAGACGCCCCGAGCTACTACCACCCGGGCCGCTCCGGTGCTTTGCGTTTAGGAAAAAACGTGCTGGCCTATTTCGGTGTGATCCATCCATCCATCACAGAGGAAATAGGACTAAAAGGAGATGCCGTTGGCTTTGAAGTTTATCTTGAAAATATACCGGCCCCGCGCAAGAAAAACGCCACTGCAAAGCCATTACTGCAAATTAATCCTTTGCAGCCTCTTACACGCGATTTTGCATTTGTGGTCAAAGATGATGTGAACGCGGATGATCTAATCAAAGCGGCAATAGCCGCCGATAAGAAGTTTATCACAGAGGCCTGTATATTTGATGTCTATGCCGGAAAGGGCGTCGAAGATAATCACAAATCTTTGGCCTTGAGCATTACAATCCAGCCCCTTGATGCTGCGCTTAATGATGCACAAATAGAAGAGATCATGCAAAAAGTAATCAAGGCTGTGAGCGATAAAACAGGCGGAGTTTTGCGCGGATAATCACGCAGCAATATCCTCACCTATGAGCTTAAAGACATCATTGAACATCTCCGGTGTCAGACGCCCTGTATTCGTGTTATATCGTGAGCAATGATAGGAATCGATCAGGGTAACCCCTCCCCCTAGATTATGCCGCGCCCCATGAGCAAATTTAAAGGCTGATTGCTTATGTCCGGTCGCAACAATAACCGCATTATGAGAAACCAGCCCCAAACTTAAAATCACCTTCAATTTTGGCATAGCTTCTATCTCTCTTTTCAAAAAAGAGCGACAGGCCTTAATCTCTTCGCCTGTGGGTTTATTTTCCGGAGGTACACATTTCACAGCATTGGTAATTTTGGCATCTACAAGCTCAAGACCATCGTTTTTATGCGCCGCATATTTTCCTTTGGCAAACCCAAACGCCAATAACGTGGCATAGAGCAGCTCTCCGGCATAATCTCCGGTAAAGGGACGACCGGAAAAATTCGCACCTTTTAACCCCGGCGCCAAACCAACAATCAATAACTGAGCATCCTGTAACCCGAAAGAAGGAACAGGCGCATTATACTGATCGGGAAATTTCTTTCGGTTCTCACAACGAAACCCGGCAAGCCTCGAGCATAACCCACAATTTTTATCTGGCAACAATTCAAACATAAAACCCATATGAAAGCACTTGAACATCAAGGTCAATGCTCAAATTAATCCTTGATTTTTTATTCCGGCCTAACTATAAGTCGGTGCTATAGAATTCATAATAATACTAAAGAAGGATTATGCCTCATGGCCCGTATTACAGTTGAGGATTGCATTGATAAAGTTGAAAACCGTTTTGAGCTTGTTATGGCCGCCTCGCAGCGCGCTCGCAAGATTGGTTCCGGCGCTAGCATTACAGTAGAAAGAGATAATGATAAAAACCCTGTTATTGCCTTGCGCGAAATCGCAGAAGGCACTGTTTCTGTTCCGGACCTGAAAGAAGAAATTATTACGAATCATCAGCGCTTCTTGCCACAAGATGACACAGAAGAAAATATTGAGCTCATGGACGGCGAACAAGAATGGAGCCAACTTTCCAAAACTCATACTGGTGGTGCTTATGCCGCCGAAGACATCAGTGAAGAAGAGGAAGAGGGCGAAGATAGCTCCGAAGAAGAAGCAGAAGATAAAATGCCAACATTGGGAGACATTGCAGGCATATAGTTATCTTAAATCGATATCGTGAACAAAAGCCGCATGATTGATATGCGGTTTTTTTATGAATTATTATATTCTTTTCTATAAAAAAACTGGTAGCATTGGGGCTTAAATCATTCTTCTATTAGACATGCTTATGGATCAGTTAGAAAAACTTCTCAATACTATCAGAGACTACAATCCCGACTTTGACGAGGCGATTGTCAAAAAAGCTTATGAATTTGCAAAAAAGAAGCATGAAGGACAAACACGCGCCTCCGGCGAACCTTATTATACTCACCCTGTAGAAGTCGCCCAAATTCTAGCTGACATGAGAATGGATGTAACCACAATTGTAACAGCAATTTTGCATGATACAGTTGAAGATACAGATGCAACACTTGAGGATCTTAAGAAAGAATTCAACCAGGACGTTGCCAATCTCGTTGACGGCGTTAGTAAGCTAACGCGTATCGAAAGCCAGACCGTTGAAGGCAAGCAGGCCGAAAACTTCCGCAAGCTCTTACTGGCTATGAGCGAGGATATACGTGTATTATTGGTAAAACTGGGAGATCGCCTCCATAATATGCGCACTATAGGCGCTATCAAAAAATCTGCAAAACGTCAGAGGATTGCTTCGGAAACACTAGAGATTTATGCACCTTTAGCAGAGAGAATTGGTATTCATGTTATCAAGGCCGAGATGGAGGATTTGTGTTTCGAACAAATTCATCCCGAAGCCAGAGAAAGCATAATGAACCGCCTGACTCACCTGAGACAGGAAGGTCAGGACCTTGTTAAAGGAATTATTTCAGAGCTAAAGAATAATCTAGAAGAAAACGGGATAAAGGCTGTTGTGACAGGCCGCGAAAAAACGCCCTATTCAATCTGGAAGAAAATGCAGCGCAAAGATGTAGCCTTCGAACAGCTCTCGGATATCATGGCCTTCCGGATTTTGGTTGATAAAAAAGAGGATTGTTATCTGGTTTTGGGTGTCATTCACAGCAAATATCACAGTGTCCCCGGCCGCTTCAAAGATTATATCTCTACGCCCAAGCCCAACGGATACAGCTCGATCCACACAACCATTATGGGACCCAAACGCCAGCGTATCGAAATCCAGATCCGAACCCATGACATGCATGATCAGGCAGAGCTTGGTGTGGCGGCACACTGGGCCTATAAGGAAAGCAGACAAGCTAAAGAAAGAGATGTTACTAAATATCGCTGGCTACGTGAATTGCTCGATATTCTTGAGCATGAACAAAAGCCAGAGGAATTTTGGGAACATACAAAGCTGGAACTTTTTCAAGATCGCGTATTCGTCTTTACCCCCAAGGGTGATCTGGTCGAGCTTCCCTATGGCGCCACACCTATTGATTTTGCTTATGCCATCCACTCGGATATTGGTGATAAATGTGTTGGCTCAAAGGTCAACGGGCGGATTGCCCCCTTAAATTCACAACTCTCCAATGGAGACGAAGTTGAAGTTATCACATCCAAAACCCAGACCCCTTCTCCAACTTGGGAACGTTTTGTTATTACAGGCAAAGCACGCTCTCATATTCGCCGTTATGTCCGCAACCAACAGCGCGACGAATTTGTTACACTTGGCAAAGCCATGATCCAGAAAGTTTTCCGTCAGGAAGGCTATGAATTCAGCGAAAAAGCCATATCAGGTGTCCTGAATCATTATAAGACCGAAGAAAATGACGACATCTATGCAAAAATAGGTTCCGGAATTCTGGTTGCCCGTAATGTGTTCAACACAATTTTCCCGGGTCACAAGACAGAAATTGTCAAACGCCCCTCAGAGGATATGGACCGAATATCGGCAGCCCAAATGCTTAATACAGACGGGCCAATGCCTATCAAAGGTCTTATCCCGGGTATGGCCGTACATTTCGCCCGATGTTGCCACCCACTGCCCGGTGACCGGATCGTGGGAATCGTAACCACTGGCAAAGGGGTAACTGTTCATACAATTGACTGTGAAACACTGGAAACTTTTGCCGACACGCCAGAACGTTGGCTGGATATCTCATGGGGCAGCGGAGATGATATGCCTGAATCCCATGTCGGACGAATACATCTTACAATTTCCAATGAACAGGGCAGTTTAGGCACAGTCTCAACCGTTATTGGCCGCAATGGAGGGAATATTACAAACTTAAAGATCATTAGCCGCTCCATTGATTTCTGGGAGATGATTTTAGATATATACGTCCACGACACCCAGCATTTAAACAATGTTATAGCTGCCCTTAGAGCTACGCCATGTATCGTATCGGTAGACCGCGCCAAAGGTCGATAACACCTTATTTCGCAGCACTTATCCAGCCACCACCAATAACCTTATCATCAATATAGCACACAGCCGCCTGCCCGGCTGCGATTCCGTAATGTGGTGAATCAAGGTGGATTTCCGCATCTTCACCGTTAATATGTAGCTTGGCCTTTGTCGGTTTCATCACTGACCGGAATTTTAAATCAACTGAAATCGGTCCCATGACTTTATCATCCAATAGCCAGTTGCATTGTTTGATTTTTAACACAGTTCTGGCCAGAGCTTCCTTCGGCCCAACCATGACCTGATTTTTCACCGGATCAAGGGCAATAACATAAAGCGGCTCGTTATTCTCGGTCACACCCCCGCCAATCCCAAGGCCCTTACGCTGTCCGATCGTGTAATGAATAATGCCGCTATGCGTACCCACAACGCGCCCATCAATATGAATAATCTCGCCTGATTTCTCGGCCTCGGGCCGCATTTTTTTGACCACCTTGGCATAATCGCCATGCGGCACAAAGCATATATCCTGCGAATCAGGTTTTTCGGCATTACGAAGCCCTAAACGCTCTGCATGCCGGCGCGTTACATCCTTACCTATACCCCCAAGCGGGAACCTAAGATAATCAAGCTGTTCTTGAGTGGTCGCAAAAAGAAAGTAGCTCTGATCCTTCCCCTCATCAAACCCCCTATACAGGCTCGCTACGCCACTTTCATCAACGTCTCGGCGAATATAATGCCCTGTGGCCATACAATCCGCGCCCAAATCCTTGGCAACCGTCAGCAAATCCTGAAATTTGACAGTCTGGTTACATTTAACACACGGAATCGGCGTTTCTCCGCGCAAATAACTATCAGCGAAATCATCAATCACAGCCTCACGGAAATTGCTTTCGTAATTCATCACATAATGCGGAAAACCAAACTGCTCGGCCACACGCTTGGCATCGTATATATCCTGCCCCGCACAGCAGGTTTTACTTTTGACTACATCACCGGCATTTCCGCCATAATCATACAATTGCAATGTCACACCAATGACGTCGTAGCCCTCTTCGTGAAGTAGCGCTGCTACCACAGACGAATCAACCCCGCCCGACATGGCAACAACCACGCGGGTTTCATCAACAGGCTTGGCAAAGCCAAGGGAATTTATTTTGGTTTCAGTCATGGCGGGAAAATATACATACACAGATCAAAACACAAGGTTTTTAGGCGCTTTGATCCGGATTTACATCTCTTGTTTCAATCAGGGTTTCACTATTTGCCCCCAAAATCACCAGATGTTCCTTATCCTTATACCTTAAAATAACAGCTCTGCGGCGCGCATCCAAAAACAGAGATTCTACGACCTCAAGGTCTTTCTTCCCGCTTTTTTGAACAGGCTGTGCCCCCGCAAGACCCAGCTTTTTAATAAAAAAGGCAAGCCCCCACATCAGCCCTAAAACAACGCCTAGAGATAATAATAATCTTAAAATATCCATATCCATAATACTTATTCTCCATCCGCAATTAACGTATCAAACGGATTATCCTGTCCATTGGCCTTGTATAAATAGGATAAAATTTCTCCCACAGCCATAAAAGCCTCTGATGGTATGGGGCTATCCAGTTCCACAGCCACCAGCATTTCTGCCAGATCACTATCCTCCCGCACTTTTATGCCGTTTTCAAAGGCTAATTCCAGTATTTTTTCGGCCAAATTTCCCCGCCCGGCAGCAGCTATACGGGGTATATTTTTCCCCTCATTCGATTCTTTAAGCGCCACAGCGGTTTTTCTGGTTGGAATTTTCCTTATATTCAAACCACTTAAGTCTGAATTGCCGCCCTTTTTATATTCGTCGTCAAATCCATCGTCCATTGGCATATTTCCTGCAAGCCTTAAAACCAGATGAAAGACAAAGGTACAATAAAATGACAATACAAGATATAGGACTTTTTCAGGGAATCGGCGCAAAAATGGAGTTTTTGAACCAGCGACAAGGCGTTATTGCGCAAAATATAGCCAATTCCGATACACCCGGATACCGTCCAAAAGACATGAAAGAGGTCAATTTTTCAAAATTTCTGGGAGCCGCTATACCAAATAAAGGTGTAAGCGATATCTCTTTGGTCAAAACATCTCATAGCCATATGGGACAAGGTCAGGAAGAGCTTAACACACAATCCAGAAAACAACGCGAGACCTATGAAGTTGCCCCTGCTGGAAATGCCGTCATCATGGAAGAACAGCTTATGAAAAGCGGGCGAACGGTTATGGATTATACATTGATGACCAATATTTACCAAAAACATGTCGGCATGATTAAAACTGCCCTTGGAACACGATAAAGGAGATTAAATTATGAGCAGCGATATCCTCAATGCCATGCAAATTTCCGCCCACGGTATGCGCGCTCAGGGCGCACGTATTCGTGTCATAACTGAAAATGTCGCCAATGCGGACACGACAGGGAAAACACCGGGTGCAGATCCCTACAGACGCCAGACAATCAGCTTTAAAAATGAACTGGATAAGGAAATGGGCGTCCATTTCGTTAATGTTGACGATATTAGCCGCGACATGAAAACACCATTCGAGCTTAAATTCATGCCTGATCACCCAGCAGCCAATGAAGACGGATTTGTAAAAATGCCGAACGTCAATACAATTCTCGAGATTATGGACATCAGGGAAGCACAGCGTTCCTATGAGGCAAATTTAGGAATGATAGAGCAATCGCGTACAATGATATCGCGCACGATTGACCTGTTGCGCTCATGATTGATTACATGGCGCTAATAGAGTAAAATAAGAAGACAAGGACCAAAGACAATGCCGACAAATACCATAAATGCAAATCAGGCCATAAATGCCTATAGCCAGACCAGTAATTTATCAGCCGCAGGAAAAGCAACTGATATATTGGGGAAGGCAGGAAACAAAACCCAAGATGACGGCGTCTTTCTAGACCTTGTTAAAAACAGCGTTACCCAGTCCATAGATACGCTTAAACGCGGCGAACAAATGTCTGCCGCAGCCGTAACCGGTCAAGCCGATATAACAGATGTTGTACAAGCCGTCACAGCAGCCGAAATTCAGGTTCAAACTATCATGACCTTTCGCGATAAAATGATTGCCGCTTATCAGGAAGTCATGCGTATGCCCATATAAGAGATTATTCCCTGATAATTTTATAGAGTTTCCCTGCAAAAAAAATGCCCTCAACAACGCTTTGTCCACCATCCGGCCATTCCACAGAAACTCGGGTTACATTCTGCGCATTACCAAGCCCGAAATGAGCCTCTGGCGCATTAAATGATTTATACCCGCCGGAGCCTTGAATATCTTGTCTTTGTTGCATAGTATTCCCATCAACCTCATAGGAAATAAGGACTTTAGCGCCATATCCGAATATGTTTTTGCTGCGCCTATCTTCCAGCGCAAAAACAATAGCATTATTGGTACCGTTATTTTCATTGCGGTAAATAGTAAGCGGCGTGTCCATCGGCACCGTGATAATATCCAGATCCCCGTCGCGGTCATAATCAACATAGGTATAAGCCGAAGAAACAGTATAATCTTCTAGTCCGGCTTCCTTGGTTTTATCCTCAAAACTCCCATTACCTTTGTTCACATAGAAGACATTGGACGCCAGAGCCATCGGAAAATAATTACCATTCGCGATATATAAATCCTTCCAGCCATCATTATTAACATCGGCAAACCGCGAGTTCCAGCTCCATGCGCCATACCCTATACCAGAAGAATTAGCATTTTCCGTATAACTGTTTTCTGCACCTTTTTTGCGCAGCAAAACATTATGCAACGATAAATTCGACACCGGTATATTGTAATCAAAAACGATTTCGTCCTCCTCATCATCTTCTTCATGGTCATCCCGCGCGCATATTTCCAGATAACGCTCCGATATAGCCTTTAGTAAATCCAAATTATCCTGATCATTACTGGCGTCCATAAAGAAACAATTCTTTTTAAAATGCAGCATATGCGCCAAACATTTCTTATGCTGCTCCTTATCCTGTAAGACATCACAAGCATCTGTAATAAAATGGGCAGCACGGATTAGAGCTTCCCGATATGTCATATCCTTGAGGCACTCCTCTTTTGATAAGCCCTTAATACCTTGAACATCACAAAAATCAGAATAAGAAATCTGCCGCTCCGCTATTTTAGACATAGCATGCATATATTGGCCGCTATAGGCAATTTGCCCAATATAAAAATCCGGCTTCAAATCATTATCTATATCTGTAAACTCGGTGCTCATCGTAGATTGACCGCCCTGTATGCCCATGCCCTGTTGCGCTTCCTGATACGGCACAAACCCGCCTTTCCCGTCACCCAGCAGAAGCTGATCCGAAATTTCACCTATAATATAGTCATTGCCGATATAAAGATCAGGAAACCCGTCCTCATTGAAATCGCCAAAAATACTGGTTAAAGTCTCGCCCGTCACCCCCTTTTCCAGTCTTACAGGCTCATAACCCTCTTCTGTTGCCTTAAGGATATAATCTCTTGAAGGCTCCTGATTAACCACCAACGCACCATCAGACCAATTGCCTTCAAAAATATCCAAATCACCATCCAGGTCAATATCGGCAAATCCCAAACTCATTGTAATACCCTGACCTTCACGATCATGCAAAATTTCGAGATGATCGCCTTTAAATTCACCCTTATCATTGTAAATCACATAATTAGTGCCATTATATGTCGCAAACACAATATCCAGCCAGCCATCGGCATTCAAATCAGCCAAGCTTACCAGAACCACCATACCCATATCCGCCGTCACCGGCAGAAACTGACGTTTAAATTCTTCGCCGCCCAAATTGCTATACAGCATTATATTGGGCATGACATCATGGTCCCCCATTACCAGAAGATCCGGCCAGCCATCATTATGCACATCCCCCGAAGCAATCGACATCGTGACATAAACCAGATCATCAGGAAAAAACGATGTATAGGAAACCAGATAAGGCTGCTCTATGCCTAGCTCCTCTCCATAGAGTCTTGTAAAGCGATTCTGTTTATTTTCTGGAGGTGCAATAAAATCATGCTGCATAATCCTGATATCCTCGGGCCGCTTTTGCAAAAGCTCATCGGACATTGGCACAAAGTCAAATCTTTGCTCCTGCATTGCAAAAGAAAGTGCAGCAAAATTAACTATATTCTCCTCAGACCTTTCCAGTACAGGATCAAATTCGTCCGCAGTACTTGGCATCTCCACGCTATACGTTTTCGTAGCCGCCTTGATCTCTTGCCCTGCTTTGGTCAGCAAGTATTCCTCCGACAGAAATGCACTTCCTCCGGCCAGAACACCTAAACCGGCTGTCGTCAAAAACAAAAACGCAGCTACACGGAAAGAAACAGCCTGCCAGACAATAAACAACGCATAAATGCTAAATGTCCCGAGCGTAAAAAAGAGCACAGCGACATAAGGCATAGGCACTCCGACCTGCAGCAAAACAGAAGACAATATCACGTCAAAAGCAATCGGAGAGGGTAAGATCGTCCCGAATAAAGCAAGCACAAACATCACCAGCACCAGCATACCCGCATTTAAATCCATATTTAGAGTATGAAACATCTCCCACGGTAAAACCGTAACGGCAACGCCCCCCAGAAAGCCGGCCAAAATCATGAGAGGAAAAGCAATTTTAAGCAAAGTTAGAAATGCTATGATATAGGCCTTGAAAGCCCATAATGCGGCTTGCCCCCACCCCTTTATCCCTTTATCAAAGACAATGTCCTCAGTCCCTTGCGCCGAAATCGTTTTACACAATTTCTCACCCGATTTTTGTATGATCACTTCACGCTTAAAAAGGAAATGACAAGCCAGCGGAATAAGAACCAGTATAAACAGCAAAACAAAAACCAGCCTTGTTGCCACCATATGAAACGGGAACAGGGAAAACGCCATCATAATCACAACAATATTAAGGCTCGGTGAGGCGATAAGCGCAGCTAAAGCCGTTTGTAGTGTGTGACCACTGGCTTGCATTGCCCTTGCAATCGGCGCGGCACAATTAACACATACACCCAAAGGCGCCCCAATTCCCAAACCCAAAAGCGCACTTTTAAATCCCGAAAGGGATTGCCTTAAATTTAAACAGGGCATAAGCGCCAGAAAAAATGAACCAAAAACAAAGGAAAAACTCATACCCTTCAGATTTGTATTCATCCAGTTAACCGTATTCCAGAATATTTTCTCAAAGGTAGTAAAGCTATCTTTAATCTCGACAACCGGATCAAAACCAAGCGCTGAAAGAGGCGCAGATGTATTTAGCACAGCCTTGGCATTCAAACTGGGATAACGAGAGGACAGCCAAAAATACAAGAGAACCGCAACAAGAAAGAATAGCAGAATTACACACGGCTTTCCCCAGCCACTTCTAATCATTACTTTTCTACTCTCTTACTTCGCCAATTTGGGTATGTGCGGAATCAGGGACATTTTAAAGTTATGCTTTGGCGCCGGTCCCGCCGCATCTACACGCAAATTAAAGTCTCTGTCTATAAGCTGGTATCCAGGGACAATTCTATCAGTTTCTTCACCACGAAAGTCCTTAGCCGGAACAACAACATAATAATTATCTTCTTTCTTTAAACGATAAAAATTTGCCCAGCTTTCTGCATCCATAGCATTTGGCTGCGTACCTTCCTGATTATACACGATTAATTTTAATACAATCACTTCAGCATGGGGCAAAGAAAAACTACCCTGCATTTGTTTTTCTATTGTTTTGGCAAGGCTAATCTCATATTGATCCGCACCTTGTGCCTTACCAAACAAACCATATTCGGCAGCGCCATTATAGCTTAATGAAACCGGATTCATCATATCTATAATCTCAACCAGAATAACCTTGCCCCTCAACGAAGAAATTTTAAACTGCCTGCCGTCCTGATCAATCACCTCGAAATCCGGATATTCCGTATTCATCTGCGCAGGCCAGGGCACCGGCAAATTCGCATTTCTG
Organism: Alphaproteobacteria bacterium; assembly: GCA_029880245.1. GTDB lineage: Bacteria > Pseudomonadota > Alphaproteobacteria > Micavibrionales > Micavibrionaceae > UBA1672. The sequence goes on along the minus strand of JAOUOR010000001.1, from coordinate 37,960 downwards.
GGCAACCCTTGCGCCGCACGCTTCATTTCATCAATAATCTTGTTTCTTTCCTCTTCCGGCAGCTTTCCGGCCTCAATAACCAATCCGGCAAAAATAATGACCGTTATCAGCACTGCAGCCAAATAATAAATGACCTTATTCAGCAAAATTTGTATTTTTTCTACATCCATTTCAAATTCTTCCTGAAAATGTTATTGTCGTTAAAATATCATACACTTAAATTAGGGTAAGCCTCAACCATGAACTCCAATTCAAGCCTCAATTTCCCTGAAAGCTGCGTTATAAAAGCGCAAGAAATTAAAATCCTCAATCAAAAACCGGTCTTTATTGACGCTACTTTTGTCTTGCCCGGTTCGGAAGAAAATATCCACGAAAACTTTGAAAAAGAACGTCTGCCGGATGCTGTGTTTTTTGATATTGAGGCCATTTCAGATCAAAGCTCCCATTTGCCGCATATGCTCCCCAACACAACTTTTTTCGAAGAAAAAATATCAGAGCTTGGCATTAAGAATGATGATCTGCTGATTATTTACGGGCAGCATGGCATGATTATGGGACCGGCCCGTGTTTGGTGGACGTTCCGGTATTTCGGACATGATAAAATTTTAGTGCTTGATGGCGGCCTTCCGGCATGGAAAGCCGCAGGATTATCCCTTGAGACAGACAAGCCAAAAAACAGACAACCCTCTGATTATAAAATAAAAAAAGAAAGGAAACACCTGGCCTCTAATATTGAAACAGTTCGAAGCGTTTCTTGTGGTTGCACATACCCTGTTCTTGATGCTCGCCCCGCCGCCAGATTTTCAGGAGCCTCACCGGAGCCGCGAGAAAAAATGCGCAGCGGCCATATCCCGGGCAGCCTTAATCTGCCTTGCTCTTCTTTGGTCAAACAAGATGGCACATTCAAAGAAAAAAACGAGATCATACAATTAGTCAATCAATGCGGTATCGATTTGCAAAATGAACCGCCGGAGCGGGTCATTTTAAGCTGCGGTAGCGGTATAACAGCCTGCGCGCTGGCTCTAGCTCTGCATTACGCAGGATATTACAATACTTCTGTGTATGACGGGTCATGGAGTGAATGGGGACATGAAGATACAAACACGGATGTCGCCACAAGCTAACAATCCGGCAGAACTCTAGAAAAAACGGGCCTGATCCGAACAAAGCCCCCTTAAGCCGCTTCGCTGGATTCATCGTCCTCATCAATGCCGCCAATTTTCTTCCCGTAATTACCGGCAAAAATATCCCGCTCAAATACAGATTCCCAAGTCCCTTCGGTTGACGCTTTGGCGTATTCTGTGGCACGGTTTTCGAAGAAATTCGTATGTTCCGCACCATTAAGCATCTCATCCATCCACGGCAGAGGATTTTTATCCACTCCGTAAATAGCTTCAAGATTAAGCTGCTGCAAACGGCGATCCCCGATATAGCGAATATATTGCTTCACTTCGCCCGGCGTCAAACCTTCGATTTCTCCCATCTCAAATGCCAAGTCAATAAAATTGTCCTCGAAATTAATAATCGTACGGCAACACTCCGAGATTTCCTCTTTAAGATCCGCATCCCAAATATCAGGATTCTCGTTAATAAAGCCGTTAAACAGGCGAATCATCGATAGACAGTGCAAAGTCTCATCACGTACAGACCAAGTGACAATCTGCCCCATGCCTTTCATCTTGTTAAAACGTGGAAAATTCATCAAAATTGCGAATGAGGCAAAAAGCTGCAATCCTTCGGTAAACGCCCCGAACATAGCCATCGTCTTTGCAATATCACGGCGGCTGGCCATAGAGGCATTTTGCATATAATCAAACTTATCCTTCATCTCCTTATATTTAAGGAAAGCCTCGTACTCGACTTCAGGCATGCCAATCGTGTCGAGCAAATGAGAATACGCAGCAATATGCACCGTTTCGATATTGGAAAACGCCGAAAGCATCATCTGCACTTCGACAGGTCCGAAGACTTGGGAATAATGCTTCATATAGCAATTATTCACCTCGACATCACTTTGAGTAAAAAACCGGAAGATCTGGGTCATCAGGTTTTTCTCGGACGGGGTTAAATTCTTCTTCCAATCGCGAACATCCTCGGCCAAAGGCACTTCTTCGGGCAACCAGTGAATGCGCTGCTGCGTCAGCCAAGCCTCGTAACACCACGGATATAAAAAGGGCTTATAAATATGACGTTCTTGCAACAAGGGTGATTTTGATTTTTTAACATCGTCGGAAATAGCTTTTGGACTGCCCATTTTTTACTCCTTAGTTTTTCGATTCGGGTTAATAGAAGTGTAATCCACCTTTCTGGTTTTGCGAGTCCTAATCAAAAAACAAAAATGAATTACGGGGATAAATGAGAACTTATCGCAAAAAGCGATAAATCTATATATAGATGAATTTTTCCTATATAAATACTATATATTGTGACTTATAAGGTTTTTTCAACATCATTAAGCACAACTCTCACAGGAACCATGAACTTCAACATTCCAGTGATGAAGCGTAAAATCCTGATCTTTGACTTTTTCCTGCAAAGAAGACGGCATAGAGCAAAGATGGATCTCCTCCACAGCACCGCAAGAATCACAAATCAGAAATTGCCCGCCTTCATGCTTGTGATTTTCATGGCACACAACATAAGCATTAAGCGATTCGATGCGGTGAATAAAGCCATGTCCGCTCAGGAATTCAAGGGCACGATAGGCCGTGGGCGGCTTTTGGGGCGGTATAGTTCATTACTCAGACGTGCTTTGCTTTGACTCTCCATCGCCGAACAAAGAAAGATATGAGCCATATCCTTCCTTCTCCATATCCGCTTTTTGTATAAAACGCAACGATGCGGAATTGATGCAATATCTCAGGCCGCCCTTATCCTTCGGTCCATCTTCGAAAACATGACCTAAATGAGAATCTGCCTGAGATGATCTGACTTCAGTGCGAATCATAAACAGCGCGCGGTCCTCTTTCTCGGTCACGGATTTATTTTCAATAGGTTTGGTAAAGCTTGGCCAACCCGACCCGCTATCGAATTTATCCGTAGAAGAAAATAAAGGCTCGCCGGACACCACATCAACATAGATACCCTCTTCGTGATTATCCCAATATTCATTTTGGAACGGAGCCTCTGTGCCGCCTTCTTGTGTCACATGATACTGCATTGGACTTAGCTCTTTTTTCATCTCGTCTTGCTCCTTCATTGGCTCACTCATCGCCGCCTCACCAGCCGCAGTCTTCACCGAACCCACAGCCATCACCGCATAAAACGCGATTGCCCCAGTAAAAACTACTGCCAGTAACATCATAAAATACCTCATATCGCCCTCTTAAACATTATTGGGTATCTCTGCACTATTCGATCATGAATAGAAGAAGTTACATAATTACCTAAGCTGCCTTTTCGAGTAAAACCCTGTAAGTTCTAATCTTTAACTCTTCATCATCAAAATCTCGAAACATATGATGCAGCTTTTCCCTAGGCGTCGGTATGCTCTCCCATTTACCGGTTTCTGTATTTAAAACGGAAAACCCTGAATTTTTCATAAGATCAAGACTTTGTGTGTATCTTAAGCGATTAGTATAAAACCCCGAATCTGCTACTATGTCATTTTCCCAAAATCTGTCTGAAAACCGTAAATTATTGAGCTTTTTCTCCAAATGGTCCTGCAAATCAACATTATGGGAAACTCTACCATCAAACTTCACGATCCTGCTTAATTCCAGCATAATTGCCCTAAATTCCCTTTTGCGAATGTGCTCAACCACGGAATGCGACCAGATAAAATCTACCGAGTCAGATGGAATTTTCTTGAGTGACTCCAGCCCTTTTACCATATAAACCGATCCGCAAATCTCCATAACATCCTGCATTGTCTGTGTTTCGCTCAGATCAGGTGAATCAAGGCCTTTCGCGCGTAATTGCTCTGCAAATTTCCTGTATAACTCTACGTCTTGTTCCGCATAAGCGCCAATATCGACATGATATATTTTTTCCGCACCATAGGATTTCGCAATGAGGGCACTGACTAAGCTATCGCCGGGTCCCAGTTCCAGCAGGATCAGATTTGGCGGCATACCATCCGGATAGGCCCAATTTATATGCTTTTGAAACACGCGCAGAGCATAATCGATATCCTCCATTTTCCCATGTCTGAATATGCCAAGCTTTTTGAGTATAGTATGCCGATAGGGAACACGCCCCAAAACCAATTTCACAGCTATCTTAAACGCCCATTTCGGCATGTTTTTCTTCCTGTTTTGACATCCCGAATGTAAATTAAGAAATAAAAAAAGCAAGTGAAGAACAGCCATGCTCATAAAAGCTATCCTCTTTTTCACATATAAACCATTGATTTACTTAATAAATTCATATCCTTCACTTTAATCCCGATTCCTGCCACCTTGCCGGTTTGTATAGTTCGTTTTCGCGCTTTAAAAAATTTCTGTCTAGTTTGCTTGTGCGTTTTAAAGAATTTTCGTCCCGTAATCCAATAGTTTGTTCGTAACGTTTCATTTTCGTTATTTTGATTTTATTGTGTTTTTTCAATGTGTTAATAGAAAACACCTTTAGAATATTATCGTCATTGACGGCTTGCCTGTTACATGGTTTATCCATGTAATCCGTACAATCCATAAATCCAGCATATGGATTACACGCACAGGTCACACGCATAAAGCGTATAACAGGCGTGTAATAACGTTCGGGTTCGGGTGGGGCTTGGGTGTTTGCAAACATAAACATGCCGACATATTAGGATAATATTCCCACCTTGTCAAGAGTACCGTCATTTATGACGCCTGCATACGCATCCTGATGTCAATCAGGATCTGGCAAGGATGGTAAAGGGATCCTGACTTTCGTCAGGATGCAAGAGAGAATTTACGTCTATCCGTGTTCATCTGCGGTTATAAAGAAAATCCAACCCCATTATGATTCCTCCACTCCCTTCCAGTCGGTCGGAATGACAGTGCCGAAAAAACATAAGGCTCCCTTTTTATCAAAAGAGCGCCTTTAAAAAAGAGGAGTTACTCAAATTCATAGTCAAATGGATTTAAACTCTGGTTAGGCACGAGGAGCGAAACATATAAACATATGTGAGCGACGAGTAACGCAGTCCAGAGTTTAAAGACAAAAGACTATTGGCAGGCAAGGCATTCTTCATACTTATTAGCCTCTGCCTCGGCAGCGGCCGCAGTTCTTGCATCATCGGCCTGAGTACGCTTCCACGAAGCATCGCTCTCCGCGCGCTGGATCGACTTTGATCGGCAGTAATACAAGGATTTGAGACCCTTCTTCCACGCATCCCAGTGAATCCGGTGAAGGTCAGCCTTATGCACATTGGCGGGCAAGAACACATTGACACTTTGCGCCTGACAAACAAAGGGTGTGCGGTCCCCTGCATGCTCGATAATCCAGCGCTGGTCAATTTCAAATGCCGTTTTAAAGACATCTTTTTCTTCCTGAGTAAGCTCTTCCAAATGCTGGACCGAGCCTTCATTGGTAAAGATCGAGCTCCATGTGTCGTCATTATCAATGCCCTTTTCTGCGAGCAGCGCCTTAAGGTATTTATTCCGCACAGGGAAAGAACCGGACAGAGTTTTATGCGTATAGGCATTGGCCGCAATCGGCTCAATCCCCGGTGAAGCACCGCCACATATAATGGAGATCGAGGCCGTAGGCGCAATCGCCATTTTATTGGAAAACCGCTCCATTACACCGTAATCCGCCGCATCAGGGCAAGCACCGCGCTCATGCGCAAGCTTAACAGAAGCATCATCAGCCTGACGCTTGATATGTTGAAACATACGGCGGTTCCACACTTTGGCCATCACACCTTCCATTGGAATCATTTTCGATTGCAAGAAGGAGTGGAAACCCATAACGCCAAGACCCACCGAGCGCTCACGCATGGCGGCATATTTCGCACGCTTCATGGAATCGGGAGCTTTTTCGATAAAGTCGGAAAGGACATTATCAAGGAAGCGCATGACATCTTCAATAAAGGTTGGATGGCCCTGCCATTCATCGAATTTTTCGAGATTAAGCGAGGACAGACAACACACAGCCGTCCGCTCATTGCCCAAATGGTCCTCACCGGTCGGCAAGGTAATCTCGGAGCAAAGATTGGACATCTTCACATTCAGCCCCGCCATTTTATGATGATCGGGAATCGCATCATTCACATGATCAATAAAGACAAAATAAGGCTCGCCTGTTTCAATGCGCGCTGTTAGCAGGCGAATCCACAAATCACGTGCATTTACCTTGTCAACCACAGCATTATCTTTCGGAGAGCGCAGCGCCCATTCCTCGTCATTTTCTACTGCCTGCATAAAGCGGTTTGGAATAAGCACACCATGATGCAAATTCAGAGCCTTACGATTCGGATCACCGCCTGTTGGCCTTCTGATCTCGACAAATTCTTCAATCTCCGGATGCCAGACAGGCAGATAAATTGCCGCAGACCCTCTGCGCAAGCTTCCTTGGGAAATCGCCAGCGTCAGTGAGTCCATCACGCGGATAAAAGGTACAATACCGGAAGTCTTGCCATTACGCCCGACTTTCTCGCCGATGGAACGAACATTCCCCCAATAAGAACCGATACCGCCACCCAATGAAGCAAGCCAGACATTCTCATTCCAAAGAGACACAATATTTTCAAGAGAATCACCTGTCTCATTCAAAAAACATGAAATCGGCAGACCCCGGCTGGTCCCGCCATTAGAAAGAATAGGTGTTGAAGGCATAAACCAAAGCTTGGAAATATAATCATAGATACGCTGGGCATGCTCATTATTATCTGCGTAATACATCGCGTTACGGGCAAAGATATCCTGATATTGCTCTTCGGGCATCAAATAGCGATCCTTGAGCGTTGCCTTACCAAACTCTGTCAGATTCTCATCTCTGGAACGGTCAATCTGGACACGGTGACCTCTTTCCATTTGCGCAACGTCAAACATGGACTTATCTCCTAAAAATATTATTGGTATTCGCTCTAACGAAAATTAAAGGAATGACAATTATGGAATGACCACAACACAATCTGTTGTGATTAATTGATTAGTAACATACTATATCTCGTATATTGCGCCAAATAGAATTTATTCCTAAAAAAATATTCACTGCTATCGAACGCTTTGTTTTTTATAAATAAAAGCAACATATCCGCTTCTTTATCCCCTTGTGACTTTTTTTAAAAAGTAATTTTATTTCAAAAAAACACATTAATTGACAGCTATATATTGACAGGCATATGACAAAAAAGCCTCTGTTGTTTTGCTTAATTTCTGCTAGAATCCTAGGAAAAATGCACTAGAACTTATCAAAGTCAAAAACAGGGAATCAATCCATAGATGAATCGTAACAGAAAAACCAAAATTCTGGCCACTTTAGGACCAGCCAGCAACAATGAAGATATGATCCGCAAGCTTTTCGAGGCGGGCGTTGATATATTTCGCCTGAATTTCTCTCATGGAAAGCATGAAGATCACAGGCACGTTCTTGAAATAATTCGTAAAATCGAAAAAGAGTGTAATCACGCCATTGGTATTATGGCCGACATGCAAGGGCCCAAATTAAGAATCGGTACATTTAAAAATGGCAAGGTCGCCTTGGAAAAAGGACAAAGCTTCCGCTTTGATTCGAACCCTGAAGAAGGCGATGAGACGCGCGTTTACCTGCCCCATCCCGAAGTGATATCCGTTTTGTCCACCGGAAATAAAATCCTGCTTGATGACGGCAAAGTCCATATCGAAATTAAGAAACAAGGGAAAGATTACCTGGAAGGCATTGTCACAGCAGGAAACAGCCTGAGCAATAATAAGGGTTTTAACATCCCGGGCATTATCCTGCCTATTCCGGCCCTGACCAATAAGGACAAAAAAGACCTCGAAGCCGCACTGGAGATGAACGTAGATTGGATCGCGCAGAGCTTTGTCCAAAAACCCGAAGATGTGCTTGAAGCCAAAGACCTGATAAAAGACCGCGCAGCGCTCATGGTAAAAATTGAAAAGCCATCAGCCCTTATTCAACTCGAAGATATTATTGAACTAGCCGATGGAATTATGCTGGCCCGCGGCGATCTGGGCGTTGAAATCCCGCCGGAAAATGTACCTTCGGTACAAAAGGACGTCATTAAGACAGTGCGTGACAAAGGCAAGCCTGTTGTGGTCGCCACCCAGATGCTGGAATCCATGATTACAAACCCTCAGCCCACACGCGCCGAGGCCTCGGATGTCGCCACAGCTGTTTATGATGGAACAGATTGCGTTATGCTCTCGGCTGAAACCGCCGCAGGTCAATATCCTGTTCAAGCCGTTGAAATGATGGATCGCATCATCCGCAAAACAGAAGAAGATGAGGATTATCTCGACATGATGGAAGCAGCCCGACCCGATGCGCTCAATACGCCATCTGACGCTATCACTACCGCAGCTTATTATGTCGCGCAGGATGTCGAAGCCGTTTTGATCGTCAATTACACAAACTCGGGGGCCACCGCCCTGAGGACTGCACGGCAAAGACCGGAAGTTCCGATTTTATGCCTGACACCGAATCTGGATGTCGCACGACGCCTAAGCCTGTCTTACGGCGTTCATGCCATACATAATGAAGCCGACATAGAAGACTTCACCGGACCGGCAAGACACGCCGCCGCCATTGCGCAAGAAAGAGGGTTTATCAAAAAAGGCGAGCGATTTATTATGACTGCCGGTATGCCTTTTGGGGTAAAGGGCAGCACAAATATTCTCAGAATTGCAAAAGTGGAATAAGTTAAAGCATAGCAATCTAAATATATTTTCTCTTATCGTCATTCCCGCGTCCTCTGAAGCTCTAATCTGAAGCTCTAAAGAGCGTAAGAGGATTAAACAGCGGGGATCCAGTAAAGCATGCAAGCAAAGCTTGCACACCTCATATGCTGGATTCCCGATCAGCGTTCAGCTTTGCTTCACTTGTCGGGAATGACGGAGATGTGATTCAAACTGAAAACAACTATAGTCGTTTCGCTTTATTTTTGCACAAGGCATGAGGAGCGAAGCGTATATAACATACGTGAGTGACGAATAACGCTGTGCAAAGATAAATGGGAATGACTAAAACTAGCTGCGCGCGCCCAGATCATTAATCAAAGCCTCAATATCCTTGGGATTACCTTGAATAATTTTAACCTTTTGATCTTTACCGCGATACACAACCAATGGCGTAGCGCTCAGCTTCCATGTGGTCATCACCATCAAGTTACGCTCTACGCCCTGAGTGCTGATTTCCTGCTTGGCTGGTAATTTCTTAATATCATCCAGATGACGCCACCATGTTTGCGCAGGATCAGGCGATGCCAGCAAAAATGCTGCCTGTGACTTGGTTTCCGGCCTTAGACCCACAGGAATCAATCGCACTTGCGCTTTACCGGCTTCAATCTGCTCACGCAGCGCACTCATCATGCGATGACAATGCGGGCATTGCGGATCGACAAAAGCATAAAGCACCGGCGTTCCTGCAAGCCCCACTGGAATCCAGTTGCTGTTTTCCACATCCCAATAAAGCTGCTCGGACGGGGTTTTAAACTCGTATTTTTGTTTCCTTTCCTCGGCCTGCTCAGCTTCATAAGCATTATCAGCCGCCAGAGCATTGATCGTCTCATCGCCCTGAGCCTGAAGACGGCGAACCTGCTCATGGGTTATCGCTTTGCCTTTACCGTCAAACAAGATACCGGATAAAAAAGCCTGCCCACTTGGTAAAACATAGAAAAACTGCTCCCGCCCGTTTTTAACCGCAATCCAGCCATCAACGCCCAAATCACGCCCCAAATAACGAATCTGCGCCCCTTCATTGACCAAATTCTGTATTGGCTCTGGCAATTCGGGTATAACTTCCTGCGTATCCTGCGCAGCAACCGGAGCAGCAGCAAACATAAACGCCGCAAAGCCCAGCATTAAAATTGACTTGGGAGAAAAAAGAGTGTTATTCATGACCTTAAGACCTGCCTTTATACATCTAACATTAAGACACCAAACATAGCCCCATCTTCCCTTAAGTACAAATTATTATTTATCCGCCTCATAAATAATCACAGCGGCGTTACAATCTCCTATAGATATAAAAGCGCTTATCTGCTATAGTTTGAGACGTAAATTTCTTCTGCAGTAACTATGCGGTTCTCGCATATGTTCAAAACATCTGATAAAAGTGACACACTAAAGTAAAGCGTAAAATTATGGCCGCCTCCAATAATATCCTGATTGCCCCGTCTATCCTCTCCGCCGATTTCTCGATTCTGGGCGAGGAAGTTGCTGCGATTGACAAAGCAGGCGCGGATTATATTCACATTGATGTTATGGACGGACATTTTGTCCCGAACCTGACCTTCGGTGCGCCTGTGGTAAAATCAATCCGCAAGTGCAGCAAAAAAACTTTCGATGTTCATTTGATGATTACCCCTGTTGATCCGCTGATTGATGATTTCGCAAATGCCGGCGCGGATATCATAACGGCACATGTCGAGGCAGGGCCGCATCTTCACCGCACGCTGCAGCATATCAGATCCAAAGGCGTGAAATGCGGTGTATCCCTGAACCCGCACACACCCATTGAGTCTATCAAGCATGTTATGAATGATGTTGATTTGATCCTGATTATGACGGTTAATCCGGGATTTGGCGGACAAAGCTTTATCCCTCTACTGGATAAGATCGCCGATGCCCGCAAAATGATCAAAGCAACCGGACGCAATATAGATCTACAGGTTGATGGCGGAATCAACCCCGAGACAGCGAAACAAGTTATCAAAGCCGGTGCCAATGTTCTGGTCGCCGGCACTGCCGTTTTCAAAGACGGACCCGCTCACTATGCAGACCATATAAAATCATTGCGCGGGGATTCATAATGTTAGGAAGAGAAAGGAAGAAACCCCATGTCTTTTAACATGCCTTTTCAATTACCCTTTTTACGCAGGCCGGTTGATATTATCAGCCATCTGAAGAACAAGGCCGGCGAAATGACCTATGGCAGTTTCCTGTATGACTGGAGCTTAACAGAAACACCGCCGGAGAGATTATCAACGAAGCCTGCTGATCCCTGGAAAGGCGATAGCCAAAAAGGACAGGAATTACTTGATGCCGCCGATGTAGGTAGCGAAGACGAGCGCACTGGTCCCCAATGGTTTAGCCCGTGGTGGTCACCCGATGATACCGATGAAATCTGGATGACACATATGCACAGCTTTCTTTGGTTGCGCGATCTTCGCGCCCTTGGCGGCCCCGTAGCCCGTGAACAGGGCCGCGTGATGATCGAAAACTGGATTGAAACCTATAAGAATTGGAATGCCGCAACATGGCGCAGTGATCTGACCGGAGAGCGCATTTCCATGTGGATTGCCCATTATGATTACTTTATTGCAGGCAATGATGATGCGTTTATCGAAAACTTCATGACGTCGATCAACAAGCAAGCCAAGCACTTACACAATACACTTGGTGATCCTCGCGATCCCGGTTATTTCAGCGCCATTAAGGGCCTGCTTTATGCAGGACTTGCCCTTGAACACGAAACATGGACCAGACAAGCTCTTTGTTCTTTGGAAAATACCGTTGAAAAACAAATTCTGGCCGATGGCGGTCACGTCTCACGTTCCCCTGCCATATTGCTTGGTATCCTCGAAACACTGGTCGAGATTAATTCAGCCCTGAGCGCGGGTGGCCTCGATATACCGGAATTTCTGGAAGATTCGATCCAAAACGCAAGCGCCGTTATACGCTTCTTCCGTCACGGCGATCGCAGATTTGCACTATTCCATAGCACACAAGAGGGCAATTCCACGCAAATGGACGCGATTCTTTCTCAAGCCGGCCTTCGCGGCAAAGCACGATACTCTTTGCCCTATTCAGGGTTTGAGCGGGCCTCTTTGGGCCGATCTCTACTCATCATGGATATCGGCAGATCGCCTGAGCATGGCCTTGATACCAAGACCCATGCCTCTCCTCTGGCCTTTGAATTTTCATATGGCAAGAACCGGATTTTTACGTCCTGCGGCACACACCCTTCAAACAAAAATTGGCAAGAAGCCCTGCGCTTTACAAATGGTCACAACACAGCCTGCCTTGACCACCGCAATGCATGTGAATTGAAAGCCGATGGGCATTTCGGCCGTAAAGTCACAGAATTTTCACTCAAACGCGAAGAGACCAAAGAAGCTATTCTTTTGAAAGCCAATCATAATGGCTATATGCCCTTAAACGGTATTATCCATGAGCGCTCAATCTATATGGGCGATGAGGGCCATGACTTGCGCGGTGAAGATAATTTTACAAGTGAAATTACGCTGGTTCACCCTATTGAAGGGGCCCTAAGATTCCACTTGCACCCGAGCGTCAAAGTTTCTTTGATTAATGATGATCAGGAAGCCCTTTTGCGTATTCCGGACGGCTCTGGCTGGCGTTTTTCCTTTTCTGCAGGAATGCTAGAACTGGAGGACTCTCTTTATATGGGACAAGGTGTAACCCCAAGAAAAACAAAACAACTCGTCATTCGCGGAACCATGCAAAACGCACAATCCAGTATTAAATGGGCGCTAAAACGCGAAGGTTAAGCTAACCTGCCAGATTGATTTACACGTTTAAATATGCTCTGCTATAATCATGGCTAAAGCACAAAAATCCTATATTTGTTCATCCTGCGGATCCGTATCACACAGATGGTCCGGCAAATGTGACGCATGCGAACAATGGAACACCATAACCGAAGAATCCTCAATTTCTGCCGCCGTGCCCAAGGGCATGAGCGTCAAAGGCAAAGGCAATATCATTGATTTTGAAGATTTACTTAATCATCAAAGCAAAAATTATACGCGCTATAAATCCGGCATTGATGAATTTGACCGGGTCACAGGCGGCGGCATTGTACCGGGAGCCGCCATCCTGATTGGCGGTGATCCGGGTATTGGAAAATCAACACTTCTGCTGCAAGCCGTATGCGCTTTAATGAATAATGGCGTGAACAGCGTTTATATCTCTGGCGAGGAATCCACTGATCAGATCCGCATGCGGGCAGAACGTCTTAAGCTGGATAAACACCCCGTAAAACTGGCTGCAGCAACCAATGTGCGTGATATTCTTGAATCCGTAAGGGCCGCCGCAGAGCCCGTGCAGCTTCTCGTCATTGATTCGATCCAGACCATGTATATTGATAACATCGACAGCGCACCGGGCACAGTCACGCAAGTCCGCACTTGTGCACAGGAAATCATCCGCTTTGCCAAAACCCGAAATATGGCCGTTATCTTTGTCGGGCATGTAACCAAAGACGGACAAATTGCCGGTCCGCGCGTACTTGAGCATCTGGTCGATACTGTCTTGTACTTTGAAGGTGATAGAAACCACCAGTTCAGAATCCTGCGCGCCGTAAAAAACCGTTTCGGTCCCACTGATGAGATCGGAGTATTTGAAATGGTGCGCGAGGGTTTAAGCGAAGTTGCCAACCCATCGGCTCTTTTTCTGGAACAACGCGCAGAAGACACCGCAGGCAGTGCAGTTCTGGCCGCTCTTGAAGGCACGAGGCCACTTCTGGTTGAAGTGCAAGCCTTGGTCGCGCCATCCACTTTGGCCTCCCCGCGCCGCGCAGTACTGGGCTGGGACCATAACCGCCTAGCTATGATCGTAGCTGTATTAGAAACGCGCTGCGGCATATCCCTGTCTTCCCATGATATTTTCCTGAACATAGCAGGCGGCATTCGCATATCTGAACCCGCCGCAGACCTTGCCGTTGCTGCCGCCCTGATAAGTGCATTAAATAACCAAGCCCTGCCCAGCGACACAGTTTTCCTTGGTGAAATTGGCCTTGCCGGAGAGATACGACACGTATCGCAATCTGATGTTCGCCTTAAAGAAGCCTCCAAACTCGGCTTTAAAAGTGCCGTTATTCCAAAGGCTGGAAAGAAAGCTTCGGGCAAAGCTATCGATATCCGGTCATCTCAAATCGGCCATATAAGAGAACTCACCGATTTTTTAGAAATTTAAGGATAACCGGCATTATCTTGACCAAAATCAATATAATTATCCAATAATTACTACAAAATATTTAATTGATAAAGATTCGCACTTGCATACTCGAAACCCTAATGGTACAAAGAAGCAATTAATAATCATTATCAACTAGAATTACGAGACAGACCGATGAAAAAATTGACGCCTCTTTTAGGATTAACCGTTATAACCCTAGCGTTTCCAGCTTATTCTACAACTATGGTAGGAGAGTCGGTAAAACATTATGAAGCTGTAATAGAATCAAAAGAAGCCGCATTCGAAGCCTTAAAAACACAAACAGCTAAAATCTCTGAAATCCTAAAAAAAGAAGGTGAATTAGAGTTCACGGATATGGAAGCCATTCACGAGAGCACATATACACTGGAATCCTCTATTAACAAAATCCGCGCAGAAAAGGCAGCTCCCACAGATAAAATTGATGCTCTGGAAGAAGCTAACCAAGCCCTGCATCACGCCTCGGAAAATCAAAAAGAAGCCAAAACCCGCGAATGGTTTGCCAAGCTTGAGCCTGCCGTAGCAGAAATACTGAGTGCTTCGATCAATCCTGCGGCTCAGGCAGAACCTGCCGAAGAAAAAGGCGTTTATGAAATCGTGATAAAGGATCATAAATTTTCCCCTGAAGAGATCAAAGTTCCTGCCGGCAAAAAGATCAAGTTGATTGTTGACAATCAGGATGCAACGCCTGAAGAATTTGAAAGCCATGATTTCAACCGCGAAAAAATCATTGCCGGAAACACAAAAGCAACTATATTTATTGGCCCATTGAAACCCGGTAAATATCATTACTTTGGTGAATTTAATATGGACAGCGCAAATGGCTATATTATTGCCGAATAAAAATAATCGCTTGGCTTTATTTTGTGACAAGGCGCAAGCGACGAAATGTAGTAACTTACATGAGAAGTGTAGCAACGATGTCACAAGATAAATGCAAGTAATTAGAAGGAGAAAACCCTATGTTCCCCACCGCTACTATCGTCTTTCGCGAAATTATCGAAGTTGCACTTGTTCTTGGCATTGTGATGGCCGCTACGCGCGGCCTTCCGGGACGTGGATTTCTTGCCTTTTCCGGCTTAACGTTAGGTGTCATCGGGTCAATTTTTATCGCCTTTTTCACCGATAAGATCTCAGCAGCCATTGACGGCATGGGGCAGGAGATCTTCAATGCCTGCATCATGTTTATTGCTGTTGGATTTTTAAGCTGGACGGTTGTGTGGATGAAAAAACATGGCCGTGAAATGGCACAAAACCTTAAAGCCGTTGGAAAAGACGTCGTTGAAGGCCGAAGATCCCTTTATATTATTGTCGGCGTTATTGCTCTGGCCACGTTCCGCGAAGGCGCAGAAATAGTACTTTTCACTTATGGCATGACGGCATCAGGCGCATTTACTTTAAGCGAGATTGTTCTTGGCGGCATCATTGGCGGAGTTGGCGGTGCAATAATCGGGACGGCACTTTATTTCGGCCTGCTCAAAGCTTTCCAAAGACATCTCTTTACAGTAACAAGCTGGATGTTGATTGTTCTAACAGCGGGTATGGCAGCGCAAGGCGCAAACTTCCTGATCGCCGCAGGCATCCTGCCGGACCTCATCCCGCAAGTCTGGGACACATCCGCCTTTATTTCCGGCCACAGCTTTATCGGAGAGACTTTGGCCGTTCTTATCGGCTACACACCGCGCCCGACAGGCATGGAGCTGCTCTTTTATACAACCGCTCTGGGGGCCATCGGCGCAACATACATGCTTATCGGGAAGAAAAAACCACAGGTTCAGGCGGTCGCAGCGGAATGACTATATTCTGTAATTAACATGTCATCCCGAGCGAAGTCGAGGGATCTTTCTTTTAAGATTCCTCCATGCGCTCCGCTTGGTCGGAATGACAATATTTTAGCCTATTATAGACTCCCCAAAAACACATCACCTGCTTTGGATCGCAATCTCGCAGTCACGTCAAGCAAACCAACGCCTGATCACATCTGCCGAACTTTTTCAAGGAATTCCTCTACGCGGGCTTTCAATTCCTCAGAACGCTCCGAAAGATCCTTCGAGACATCCAGCACACTTGCCGCTGATTGTCCAGTCTCACTTGCCGCTGACTGAACCCCTGTAATATTGGATGCAACTTCGGATGTTGCCGCTGATTGTTCCTCCACAGCGCCTGAAATCGCCGTACTGATCTCGCTGATTTTACTAATTACTTCCGTTATATTCTTTATAGCCTCCGCTGTTGTACGGCTAACTTCCTGAATGCCCGCAATTTGGGATTCGATTTCCTCTGTTGCCTTGGTTGTTTCTGATGCCAATGTTTTAACCTCAGAAGCCACAACAGCAAAACCTTTTCCTGCATCCCCTGCCCTTGCAGCCTCAATCGTTGCATTAAGCGCCAGAAGATTGGTCTGGTTTGCAATACCTGAAATCAAGGCTGTAACCTCGCCTATTTTTGCCGCCGACTCTACCAAATCAGATACAAGTTCTTCCGATTTCTTGGCCTCTTCCACAGCTTCATTTGCTATCTTCACAGAATTAACCACTTGTGCAGAAATCTCATTGACAGAAGCTGCTAGCTCCTCAGTCGCTGTCGCTACAGTATTTGACTGATTGCTGGTTTGTTCTGCTGCTGCCGCCAAATTCTGCGCCGTGCTTTGCATTTCCGTAGAAGATGAGGCAACAACCTGAACCAAAGACCCCACATTGCTTTCGAAATCACTAGCCAATTGCTTGTTCTCTTCCTTACGAGGCGTTAAATCCGTCGCAAATTTTATCACTTTAAACGGATTACCATTCATATCCATAATCGGATTATAGGAGGCCTCGATCCATATTTCTTTGCCGCCTTTGCCAAAACGTTTATATTGACCGGCCTGAAACTCGCCTGCACGCAGTCTTGACCAGAAATCTTTATAGTCCTGACTGGCCGCATATTCCGGCTCTGCAAACATGCTATGATGTTTTCCCTTGATCTCATCAAGCCTGTATCCCATGACACTTAAAAAATTCTCATTAGCCGTCAAAATAGTACCATCCAGCTCAAATTCGATAACAGCCTGCGAGCGGTGTATCGCCCCTACGATCCCTTTTAATTCAGCATATTCAAGTTGTTTTTGTGTTATGTCAGTCGCATATTTTATGACCTTATACGGCTTCCCGCTTGAATCCAAAATCGGATTATAGGAGGCCTCGATCCATATTTCTTTGCCACCTTTGCCAAAACGCTTATATTGAGCAGCTTGAAATTCGCCTTTGCGTAACTTCGCCCAGAAGTCTTTATAGTCCTGACTGGCCGCGTATTCCGGTTCTGCAAACATACTATGGTGCTTACCTTTAATCTCATCAAGGCTATATCCCACAGTATTAAGAAAATTCTCATTCGCTGTCTGGATAGTGCCATTCAGGTCAAACTCGATAACCGCATTTGACTTTCCTAAAGCCGCCAGAATATCCTTCATCTCCTTCGAACTTTTTCCGTTTTTCTTAATAGAACCAGATATGCTGCTTATAGCCATCGTAAACTCACTTCTCTTCTAGAATTTTCTTAAAAACGCAGCCAAAGATGTAAAATGATAGCATATCCGCCGAACACATCAATTAATTAATCCATAAGATATACAAAAAATTACAGGAAGATATTCCCGTACTCATATTTTCGACAAGTAAGATTCAATCTGCTCGGGTGTTTCGATGCTTTGGGAGCTAATATCACGGTCAATGCGACGTGTAAGGCCGCTTAAGACTTTGCCCGCGCCAAGTTCAACCAGTTCATTCACGCCCTGATCGCGCATCCAAAGCACGGATTCACGCCAGCGCACTTTACCTGTGATCTGATCAACCAGCAAAGATTTTAGAGTGGCAGGATCGCCCTCCCCTTGTGCGGTAACATTGGCAATAATCGGAACAGACGGCGCTTTGAACTCGACCTCTGCCAAAGCTTCTGCCATAGCTTTTGCCGCTGGCTCCATCAGGGCACAATGAAACGGCGCGGAAACCGGCAAGATTACAGCCCGTTTTGCACCTTGTTCGGAGGCCAGCGCCACAGCGCGTTCAACAGCCTCTTTATGACCACTAACCACAATCTGACCATCCGAATTATCATTAGCAGCTTCACAGATTTGATCTCCGGCTGCTTCAGCAGCAATCTTGGCAACCACGTCCATTTCCATCCCCAAAATAGCCGCCATAGACCCTATGCCCACCGGTACAGCCTTTTGCATTTCAACCCCGCGAATTTTAAGAAGCTTCGCCGTATCGGCAATACCCAAAACTCCCGCAGCCGTCAGAGCTGAATATTCTCCCAAAGAATGCCCCGCCATATAAGAACACTTATCTGCCAGAGCAAATCCGCCCTGCTTTTCCATGACACGCACAACCGCCAGTGAAACCGCCATCAAAGCCGGCTGCGTGTTCTCTGTCATATTCAAATCGCCTTCAGGGCCTTCAAACATGATCCGGCTTAAATTCTGTGAAAGCGAATCATCAACTTCCTGGAAAACTTCCTTAGCTTCCGGAAAGCTCTCGGCAAGTTCATAACCCATACCAATGTATTGAGATCCTTGTCCGGGAAAAACAAAACTACGCATCATATATTCATCCTATTTTCTTAATATATTTCAAATGGTTGAGACAAACCCTATATTCAAGACTCGGTCATAAAGACTCCTTCAAATTTGTCAATCCCCAATTCCATTCAGATACGTTTACAAACAAAAATCGTATAATATTTGCAATAATATTACAATTTATGGCATTATGCCTCTTCATGATTCTCTAAGTTAAGTGGGTGGGAGAATTGTTTCGAAACAAATTAATTGGAGTAGGGAATAATGAAACATATAAACGAACTGGAATTATGTACTCTGATCGAAGAGACCCGCGCAGCCTATAATGATTTCGCCGAATACACACCGGCCAATTGTGATTTTGCAGGATTTGCTGCCATGTCTGTAGCCCGTTTCCGTAAGGCTCTGCACAACCCGTCATTGACCCGCGAAACACTGGAACTTCTGATTCGCGATGGCATGAATCACAGCCGTGATGCCGATGCCAAGGCTGATGCATGGTCCAGCTTTATGGCCTCTTATGTGACCAGCGTAGTCAATAATAACGTCCAGAGCTGAACTTTTTATCAAAAAATTATAAAAAAACCTTGCACTACGCTGGGTTTTGCGCAATATTGCCCCACTTTTATATAACCTCGCTGGTGACAAAGATCATCGGCTAACCCAAGAGGAGCATAATATGCCTTTTTATGAAACCGTGTTTATAGCACGGCAGGACCTGACAGATGGTCAGGTCAAAGCCCTAACAGAACAATTTTCCAAAATCATCACTGATGGAAAAGGTAAAATCCACAAGACAGAATTTTGGGGTCTTCGCAGTTTTGCCTATAAAATCAACAAAGCCCGCAAAGGTCACTATGTCCTGCTCGAACTGGATACAGAAGCACCTGCTTTGCTTGAAATGGAAAGACAGATGCGCCTGCACGAAGATGTAGTGCGCTACCTGACAATCCGCGAAGAAGAACTCTCAGATGGACCATCTATTGTCATGGATAAATCAGCCCGTGATGACGACAGAAAAGATGATGATAAATACAGCAAGGAGGCAGCATAATGTCAGAAGCACCAACAATGAAACGTCCTTTTTTCCGCCGCAGAAAAACCTGCCCGTTTACAGGTCCGAACGCTCCGAAAATTGACTGGAAAGACACACGCACATTAAGCCGCTATATCTCGGAAAGAGGCAAGATCGTGCCAAGCCGCATCACAGCTGTTTCACAGAAAAAGCAACGTGAACTGGCCAAAGCTATTAAACGTGCCAGATTTATGGGTCTGCTGCCTTATGTGCAAACCGAAAGTGATTACGGTCACTCAACACATTCACAGAGCCACAGATAATATTGGAATTGGAGATACATTATGTCTACACAAATTATACTTTTGGAGCGTGTTGAAAATCTTGGTAATATGGGCGATGTCGTCGATGTAAAGCCGGGTTATGCACGTAACTTCCTTCTACCGCAGAAAAAAGCCCTGCGCGCCAGTAAGGAAAATATTGCTTATTTCGAAGCCCAGAAAAAATCTCTGGAAGCTGAAAATGAGAAGAAAAAGAAGGAAGCCGAGAAGCTGGCGAAATCTATAGAGGGCCTCAAGGCACCTTTGATTCGTCAAGCATCCGAGGCCGGTCATCTATACGGGTCTGTAACATCACGCGATATCGCAGCCACAATCTGCGAAACTGCTAAAGGTGATGTTGCCATTAACCGCACTATGGTCAGCTTGAATGACAACATCAAAACCATCGGATTATTTCCTATTGAAATCGTTCTTCACCCCGAAGTTAAAGTCGAGGTAACAATTAACATTGCAAGATCAAGTGAAGAAGCCAAAACTCAGGAAAAAACCGGTAAGGCACTTATCACAGAAGAAGAAAAACCTGAAGAAGAGCCTAAAGCCAAAGAAAAGGCAGAAAAAAAATCCAAAGCGAAAAACAAGCCTGAGGAAAAAGAGGAAGAAGACTCTGCTGAGTAGGGTTTCATCCCCGTTATTCACAATCATAAAATTTTTTACAGCTAGCGCAGGGTCGATTCCTTATGCTAGCTTTTTTTTATGACGCAAGCAGTAAGTTTTCAAGACATTCAGGCGAACACGACCAACCAGAACGGCATACATGCCGATGGGCAAAATAGCCCTCATTATCGTGAGATGCCCCATAATCTGGAAGCCGAGCAAGGTTTGCTGGGCGCACTTCTGGTCAATAACGGATCATATGAAAAAATTGGCGATCTCTTAAGAACCGAGCATTTTTATCACCCCGTACATCAGCGAATCTTTACCGCCATAAGCCAGTTCATTGATCGCGGGCAAAGCGCTTCTCCGGTCACACTCAAAGGATATTTTGAAAAAGACAAGGACCTTGAAGACCTTGGAAAAGCCGGCTATCTCGCCGATCTGGCCGCCAGTGTCGTAAGTGTTATTAACGTTAAAGATTACGCCGAGACCATTCATGAACTGGCCCTGCGCCGCGCTTTGGTTAATCTGGGCGAGGATATCGTTAACGAGGCCCATGATCTCAAATTGGACGGACATGCGACAAGCACCATAGAAATGGCAGAATCAAAGCTGTTTGCTTTGGCCGAAAGCGGAGATATATCCAGTAAGGGTTTCGTGTCTTTGCGCGATTCTGTTCTGGTATCTATAGAAATTGCCGAAAAAGCCTTCAAAACCCAAGGCGGCGTAACAGGCGTTACCACTGGCTTACGCGATATGGACAAACAACTCAGCGGACTTCATCCCTCAGACCTTATTATTCTGGCCGGACGCCCTTCCATGGGTAAAACGGCTTTGGCCACAAATATTGCTTATAACGCTGCTGCGCGCTATGCGGAAACAGGCGGAAAAGAAGGCGGGCGCGTGGGTTTCTTTTCACTGGAGATGTCCTCTGACCAGCTTGCCACACGTATTTTAGCCGATGTCGCCAATATCTCCGGTCACGCAATCAAAAAAGGCAATATCAAGGAAAATGATTTTCAGGCCTTTGTGCAAGCCAGCCAAAAACTTTCTCAAGTGCCGCTTTATATTGATGATACACCATCTTTGACCATAGGCGCGGTACGCACCCGGGCGCGAAGACTGAAACGCCAACACGGGCTTGATCTACTGGTGATTGACTACCTCCAGCTCTTGCGCGGCACAGGATCACGCCAGTCTACGGAAAACCGCGTCCTTGAAATTTCTGAAATCACACGCGGCCTTAAAGCCATTGCTAAGGAACTTGAAATTCCGGTTCTTGCCCTTTCACAGCTTTCCCGTAACGTCGAGCAACGTGAAGATAAACGCCCGCTTCTCTCGGATCTCAGGGAATCAGGATCGATTGAACAGGATTCCGACGTCGTCATGTTCGTCTACCGTGAGGAATATTATCTTTCCCGAACCGAACCCGAAGTCGGTACTGACAAACACCTGCAATGGCAAGAACGTATGGATCGCGCCCATAATATAGGCGAATGTATCGTGTCCAAAGCCCGTCATGGCCCGATCGGCACAATACGCATGCACTTTGACCCGCATGTTACAAGATTTAGCGATCTGGACGAACATCACACAAATGTTTTTGATTAGGACTGTGGCAAGTTTTACTAAGATAAGATAACGTCATTACACGGCTCGTCCGTGTAATCCATACCCAGATTGCACGCACAAGGCGTGCAATGACGATTTAAATAGGAATATGGATGTTATGGCTCTATCTGGTGAATTACAAATCGATCTCAAAGCTCTGCAAGAGAATTACCGCCATTTGGACTCCTTAAGCGCAAAGTCCTGCGAGACGGGCGTATCTGTTAAGGCGAATGCTTACGGGACTGGCACACAGCACGTTGCTCCCGCTCTGTTTGAAAAAGGCGCAAGACGGTTTTTTGTGTCCACACTCGAAGAAGGCATCAATCTTCGCAAAATTCTGCCCGATGCCATGATTTATATTTTAAACGGCTTTGTCCCAAAATCCTCAGAATACAAAGCATTTAACCTCATTCCAGTTCTCAATTCCCTGTCTGATATTGCGGCTTATACACATGATGCACGGCTGCAGGAAAAGAAACTGCCTACTGTCATCCATTTTGATACAGGTATGAACAGGCTGGGCCTAAATGATGAGGAAACATTTATTCTTGATCATAATCACGACATACTGGAGCCCCTTGAGATTGATTTTTTCATGAGCCATTTTGCAAGCTCCGACGAAGCTGGAAATCCATCCACAAGATTACAGTACGAGAAATTTAAAAGGATATATCACACCTACTTAAATGTAAAATCATCGCTATGCAACTCCAGTGGCATATTTCGGGACACCGAGTACCATTTAGATATAACCCGCCCTGGAATTGCGATATATGGTGGAAATCCAACACCAGAAACCACAAACCCGATGAAAGCTGTGGCAAAGCTGTCCGTCCCAGCGCTACAGATCAAGAATGTGAAAAAAAACGAGACATGCGGATATAACGAAACGTATTGCTTCAAAAATGATACGGCGCTCGTCACAGTAAATCTTGGTTACGCCGACGGCTTTTTTAGATCCTTAAGCAATAAAGGAAAGCTTTTTTGGAAAAATTATGCTCTTCCTATTCGCGGCCGCGTTTCCATGGATACAGTAATCTGCGATCTTGAAAATGTGCCGGAACGCGATTACCCCAAGCCCTATGACATGATTGAGGCATTGGGTCCCAATCAATCTGTTGACACTCTGGCGAAAGACGCCGGCACAATCTCCTATGAAATCCTGACCAGTTTGGGGCCGCGTTACAAACGCTCATACATCAAGTAGTTTCATATCATCATACAAATCACCCTCATGTAGGGGTGCGTATTGACTAAAAACATCCACGGGCAACCTGTAATCCCACCATTCCTGCGGCAAGGGGAAAATCGGCACGCCAAGCCCAGTCGAGCCAAAGGCTATGGCCTCATCCAATATTGCTCTGTTCCTATACACTTCATCAGGATGATTTTGATATAAACGATGCGCCGGATTATGCTCAGGAGCCGGATTTTCTGCCAGATAATCAAAGGGAGTGCCCATATCCAAAAGCTTGCCTTCCAGCGTCTCCAGCCCAATATCTATCGCCATTCCCCTTGGATGCCCGCCACTTCCGGGCGGGGAAAGAAGCCGCGGCTCCTCGAGCCAATTCGGATTATCTTTGACGCGCCGCGTTTCCATCATACGCTCCTGCGCCTCATAAGTGCGTAGCCCGTCATAAAGCACAAAACGCAAATTATGTGCCTCGAAACAGTGACGGGCAGCCGCCCGAACCACATCTGCCAAATCCCTATGCAGATATAGCGCAGCATCACTTCGATAAATCCGCTCCCCGAAAAGCAGATTATCGATGCGCGCATAGGCAAGTTCGACGCGAAAATGGCAAGCCCCTGCATATTTGTTCATACACACCAGATCATCGGGGGATATTATGGTTTTTATTTTTTCACACATATAGACGAGAGTAGAGTTTTATTGCTATGTTTTCCAGTCTCTAGAAGAAAATATGGATAAAAATGTCTCAGGTCACAACACAAACGAAACATAGCCGTTTTAATCCGCTAACTATAATTTTGGATATTTTCGGTAATATCGGCGCGGGAACCCTTAATTTTCTGGCCGCTCTGGGACGCCTGACAGATTTCACCTATCGCAGTGTCAAAAATTGTTTCCTGCCGCCTTTTTTTCCGGCGCAGCTTGGTCGCCAACTTATTGATATCGGATATTTTTCTTTGCCCGTTGTCGGACTGACAGCCCTTTTTACAGGCATGGTTCTGGCCCTCCAAAGCTATACAGGCATGGCCCGGTTTAATGCCGAAAGTGCCATTGCAGGCGTTGTTGTTCTCTCCGTCACACGGGAACTGGCCCCCGTCCTTGCCGGACTTATGGTCGCCGGACGCGTCGGCGCAGCCATAGCCGCTGAAATTGGCACAATGCGCGTAACCGAGCAAATTGATGCCCTGAGAACACTTTCTGTAAACCCGTATAAATATCTCATCGCTCCGCGTGTTATCGCCGCAACCTTTATGCTGCCTGTTTTGGTACTGATCGGCGATATTATCGGTGTATTCGGCGGCTATCTGGTTTCAGTCTATAATCTGGGCTTTAGCCCCGGCCCCTATATGGAGCAAACCTGGAAAACACTTGAGGATATTGATGTGATCTCCGGCCTTGTCAAAGCCGCAGTCTTCGGCTTTATCGTCTCGATTATGGGTTGTTATCACGGCTTTAATTCAGGCAGAGGCGCTCAAGGTGTAGGCGCAGCCACAACAAACGCCGTTGTGTCGGCTTCGATTCTAATCCTGATCTTCAACTATATTATAACGCAAATCTTTTTCTCATGACTCAAGCCGCTATAAAAATTGAACCAGAGCCAAAAGCAAAAATCTCCCTTCGCGGCGTAAGCAAAGCCTTTGGCTCAAATCATGTGCTAAGCAACCTTGATCTGGACGTGCCGGAAGGAAAATCTCTGGTCGTAATTGGTTCTTCAGGCACAGGAAAATCAGTTATGCTCAAATGCATTCTCGGCCTAATGACCCCTGATAGTGGATCAATTCTAATTGATGAAGAAGAGACAACAAAGTTTTCTATCAAACAACGCAGCCAGCTTATGCATAAATTCGGCATGCTCTTTCAAGGCGCAGCCCTTTTCGATTCGCTGCGAATCTGGGAAAATGTTGCCTTTGGCCTTGTGCAAGGACAGGGTATGAATAAAAAAGAAGCCCGAAAAATAGCCATTGAAAAAATCAAGGCTGTGGGCCTAAAAGAAGACGTTGCGAATCTCTACCCCGCGGAACTTTCAGGCGGTATGCAAAAACGGGTTGGTCTTGCGCGCGCCGTAGCAACATCCCCTGAAGTCATTTTTTTTGACGAACCCACCACAGGACTTGATCCCATTATGGCCGATGTCATCAATAATCTGATCATTGACAGTGTACAAGGTCTAGGCGCCACAGCCCTGACTATTACCCA
Organism: Alphaproteobacteria bacterium; assembly: GCA_029880245.1. Classification (GTDB taxonomy): domain Bacteria; phylum Pseudomonadota; class Alphaproteobacteria; order Micavibrionales; family Micavibrionaceae; genus UBA1672. The sequence continues at coordinate 12,417 of JAOUOR010000001.1, read as the reverse complement.
TGATATGGCCAGCGTACGCAAGATCGCGGATTATGTTGCGATGATCTGGGAAGGGAAAATCGTCTGGAAGGGCCCTGTTGATACCCTTGATCATTCGGGTAATGAATATGTCGAGCAATTTATCCATGGCCGCGCCGAAGGCCCGATTACCCGCCGAATTTTATAAAAAAATCTCAGAAAAATTATTTTTTTGTTTTTTTGTGGAAAAGTATATTGCCAAAAAAAACGAATCGGTATAGCTTAACTCTCATAGCAACTGTTACCGTTTTATTGTTTGAAAACACGAAGTTAGGTGTAAAAACTGCGCTAAGTGTTTGGGGATCGGCTGGTCCTGTCAAACCTTAAAATCGGGCAGTACAGACGAAAACTAATATTCTTAGATGTCTCACGGCATTTTGTGAATGATGTTTTCGGGAATTGGCTACCACTAGTTTGTATCCTAACTGAAACTTATACTTTCGAGTATTGTGCTTTTAGTTTTTTGATATGAAACTGGCAGAATTACACTATTACGACGAAAGAAATAATAGTGGAAACGGAAAAGGCAGGTATTAACCCGCCCTTTTGGAAAATTCTCGGTAACAGTTGCTACCTTCTTTATGATCTAAGAATCTCATAAATTGATTCTTGGGTCAATTGTTATTTTCATTTTTTACAATTTTTTTCTTCATACAAATTTTTTCATCAAATACGCCGCTTTTTCAAAAGCCTTCTTTTCATATACAGCAATAGCCCTATCATTTTTCAGTGCTGCCTCCAGATCAACACGCACACAACATTTTTCTTTTGCCATATCAAAAGCAAAATCCAGTAAAACGGTGCTATAGCCTTTACCTCTATGCTGCGCATCAATAACAAGATCATCAATAAACAAGCGTCTCGGGCGCAACAAGTCATTGAGCACCCTTAAGCCAATAAGGCCAACAACAATATCTGCCTCATCAAAAAGCAAATATTGCTCATATCCACCTTCACTTGCAAACTTCAAACGTCTGTCATATTCGGGTTTTTCCAAAACAGGATAGGACAAGAAATGATGAAGCTGGCAAATAAGATCATAAGCTTTATCTTGCTCAGCCATTGTCTCTGGTTTTCTAATCATAGAACTATGAATAAAATATCCATCCACAGATGAAAAGGGCAAAAGCACAACATAGCCAACCTTTCCCCTTGTCTGCGCTTCTCTAAAAATGATACCTTGCGAAGCATAAGTAAAAGACTTACTACAACCATCACAAAAGTTATTTAGTCGCTTTTGCTTTTTGGCCGGACACGGCATGAGCGACGAAGCCTAGAAAACTAGGCCAGGAGCGAATAACGCTGATCCGGATAAAAATGAAAAGTGGCTAAATGAAATATCTCTGGTACGGATTTTTAGGATTATTCTCACTGGGCTTTCTCGGCGCAATTATTACTGTGTGTGGATTTTTCTATGTCCTGAATTACTATGGGAAGGATCTACCGGATTACTCACAGCTCCGCAATTACGAGCCCCCCATCGTTACACGGCTATACGCAGGCGATGGTAATCTGCTCGCAGAATTTGCTCAGGAAAAACGTATTTTCGTCCCCATAGAATTTATACCTGATCGTGTAAAAAACGCCTTTATCGCCGTAGAAGATAAAAATTTCTACGACCATAGCGGTGTCGATTTAAAAGCCATAACCAGAGCAGCTCTAAAATATGCAAAAAACAAAATTTCCGGCGTAAACAAGAGACCTCAAGGCGCTTCGACCATTACACAACAAGTGGCCAAAAACTTTTTCTTTTCCAATGACGTTAATTATGAGCGTAAAATCAAAGAAGCTATTCTGGCCTATCGCATGACAAAAACGATGGATAAGGATCATATTCTGGAACTTTATCTAAACCAGATTTATATGGGCGGGGGGGCTTATGGTGTTGCTGCCGCTGCTCAGTATTATTTCGATAAGGCCCTTAATGAGTTAGACACTGCCGAAGCCGCCTATTTGGCCGGACTGCCCAAACAGCCCAATAATTATCACCCTGTCAAAAACCACGACAAGGCGCTGGAACGCAGAAACCATGTCATAGACCGCATGGAAGAGGATAATTATATCACGCAGGCCGAAGCAGAAATCGCCAGATTAAAACCCCTTATCATGGCCGAAAAACGTATTGACCAAGAAGTCGACGCCCCTTATTTCGCCGAAGAAGTCCGTCGTGAACTCAAAGATATATACGGGGAGGACGCTCTGTATCAAGGTGGCCTTGTCGTCAGAACTTCAGTTAATCCTGTCTATCAGGATATAGCGCAACGCGCCCTTCGAGAAGGACTTATGGATTATGACATGCGTCATGGCTGGCGCGGAGCGTTTCAAAAGCTGGAGTCTCTGGATGACTGGCGCAAACAACTCTCGGATATGACCAAGCCGCAAGATTTACTCGACAGCTGGGATATGGCAGTTGTACTGAATGTCACAGATAGCAAGGCCGTTATTGGTTTTAAAGATAAAGATCAGGGTATGATTACTCTGGAAGATGTAAAATGGGCGCGCAAGTCCTTCGATAACGGCTATGAGCTGGGCAAGGAAATCAGCTCAGTCAAACAGGTTCTAAGAATCGGTGATATTATTATGGTCGAGGAAAAATCAGTTTCCGAAGACCCAGAAAGCAGCGATATAAAACATTATCATTTGCGACAAATCCCCTTAATTGAGGGCGCTCTGATTGCCCTTGATCCTCATACGGGCCGCGTGTTGGCTATGCAAGGCGGCTGGAATTATGAATATGGAGGAGATGAGTTTAATCGCGCAACCCAGGCTAAACGCCAGCCCGGTTCGGCCTTTAAGCCCTTTGTCTATCTGGCGGCGCTGGATAAGGGATTTACTCCGGCTACGCTTGTGCTGGACGCGCCCTTTGTGCTGGAAGACGAAACCGCGGGAACATGGAAACCCACCAATTACTCGAATGAGTTTTATGGCCCCACACCTATTCGCGTCGGGATAGAAAAATCCCGAAACCTGATGACTGTGCGCTTGGCTGATTTTTTGGGCATGGATCTAGTTGCCAAATATTCCGACCATTTCGGCATCACCGATAACATGTCGCCTCTACTCGCCAATTCTTTGGGGTCTGCAGAAACAACTCTGCTGCGCCTTACCACAGCTTATGCCATGCTGGTTAATGGCGGTAAAAAGATCACGCCGACCTTTTTTGACCGTATACAAGACCGCCACGGAAAAACTATTTTCAAGCATGATAAAAGCGAATGCCTGCGTTGCGGCGACATGGTAAAATGGGAGGAACAGCCCGCCCCCGATGTGCCGGATAACCGCGCCCAAATTGCCGATCCCAGAACAACTTTTCAAATTGTCTCAATCATGGAAGGTGTCGTGCAGCGCGGAACAGGTGTCCGCTTGCGCGAGCTTAATCGCCCTTTGGCAGGAAAAACCGGCACAACAAATGAATCCCGAGATGCATGGTTTATGGGCTTTTCTTCCGATCTGGTCGTCGGTGTTTTCACGGGCTTTGACGAGCCGCGTTCATTGGGCCACCGCGAAACAGGCTCTTCTGTAGCTTTACCTATCTTTAAAAGCTTTATCAAAGAAGCGCTCGCCGATGATCCTCCAACACCGTTTCGCAGACCAGCGGGCCTGCGTTCTGTCCGTATTAATGCCGATACAGGAGCGCGCGCGCGCAGCGGAGATAAACGCATTATCTGGGAAGACTTTATCATCGGCACAGAGCCAAGTGATGATATGTATATTCTGGATGAAGGTGGAATCTCGCTTATGTCCTCTTATGGGATGAATTACGATTATAATGAATACTATAATAATGGCGGCGGTGGGGACGCCTATGACCCAAACAACCCGCAACAACAGCCCAGAACAGAAACCAGCCCCAATTCCGTTTCTACCGGAACAGGCGGGTTATATTAGAAATCACCAAATCCTAGGATTTCGCCGCTGAATCTTGTGGCATCCAGTTATTGCCCTGCGCGACTTCAATATTCAGGGCAATTTGCCGCAAAGACGACGCCAAAGCGCGGTTGCCCATAAAAGCCTCATGAATATGGGCAGCATCATTAATCACATGGCGGTGTTTATAGAGGTTAAAGATATCCTCGTAATCAACCTCGATGATTTCAGTGTCCTCCCCCTCACAGCGCTCTAAGATACCTTGCAGTGCATTAAGCATGGCATTGCGCTCGGGCGAAAACACGCTTTCCTTGGAAAAGGCCTCCTGAACGGCCTGACGCGTCGTATAGAGCATATCATAAAGATTGTTCATGATCATGCCCCACTTCTTGTGACATACCGTGCATACCCTGACCCGCAGGACCAAATACCTCTGACAACACTTTACTCGGAATTCCCACACTAGGCCGTTCCTCGGCGAATTGCACGCCGACATGTTTGCCAAATTGCTGTCTTAATTCTAAAAAGCCCATATGCTTTTAAATAACCTGTAATATAGGGACAAAATACCAAATAAATTACGTAAAGTACATAAATTTACTATACCTCTATACGTATTTGTCAATATTTTTATGCAGGTTTTTTCTCCTTTACTCAATATTTTATGTCAAATAAGGGCCATTCCGTTATAAATCATTCTCAACTTTACAAGCCCTAATCTACGCTTTAAATATGTCCTAATGGTAAACAAAAAAGGTTAAAAAACTATGTTCGATCTGACAGATAAAAAAGCATTGGTAACTGGCGCTACGGGCGGAATTGGCGGTGCTATTGCTACGGCATTACATGCTCAAGGCGCAACTGTCGCCATATCGGGCCGCAATCAGGAAAAACTGGACGAGCTTGCAAAAGAACTGGGCGAGCGCGTTCATGTGCTGCAAGCTGATCTTTCAAATGAAGATGCCATAAAGGACCTTATCAAACGCGCCGAAGACACTATGGACCAGATTGATATTCTGGTGAATAATGCAGGGCTGACCCGTGATGGTCTGTCTATGCGTATGAGCGGCGCCGACTGGCAGGAAGTTCTGGATGTCAATCTGACCGCGCCTTTCAAGCTTGCCCAAGCCGTACAGCGCGGCATGATGAAACGCAGAAACGGGCGCATTATCAATATTTCCTCTGTTGTGGGCGTAACGGGCAATCCGGGCCAAGCCAACTACGTAGCCTCCAAGGCAGGCATGATCGGCTGGTCCAAGGCCATGGCCGCAGAAATCGCCAGCCGCGGCATTACCGTCAATTGCATCGCCCCCGGCTTTATCGCCACAGCCATGACCGATGTGCTTACTGACGATCAAAAAGCCAAGATCAACGCAACCATTCCGGCGAATAAAATGGGCACAAGCGAGGACATCGCCGCCGCCGCTTGTTATCTGGCCAGCAATGAAGCCGAATACGTCACAGGCCAGACCATCCATGTAAATGGCGGCATGGTGATGATTTAGAAGGATTTATGGACACATACTTAATCGTAAAAACGCTGCATATCCTGAGCGGGACCGTTTTATTCGGCACAGGAACTGGCATCGCGTTTTTCATGCTCCGCTCGCACTTTACCGATAATCTGCACGAGAAATTATATGCGGCGCGTAATACAGTGCTGGCGGATTATGTCTTTACCCTCCCAGCCGTAATAGTGCAGCCCCTGAGCGGGGCTTGGCTCGTTTGGCAAGGCAGCTATGGCTGGGATGATTTATGGCTTGTGATCACCTATATCCTTTATATTATCGCGGGGGCATGCTGGCTGCCTGTGGTGTGGATACAAGTGCAGCTAAAAACCATGATCGCTGGGTCACTAGAGACAAACACCCCGCTGCCCGAGCGCTATAACAGGCTTTTCAAGCTCTGGTTTATCCTCGGCTGGCCCGCCTTCACCGGATTGGTTATAATCTTCTTTTTGATGGTGATGAAACCGGTATGATGGGAAAATGTACAGACACGGCTTATGAGTATATAAGGTCGATTTAAGGTAAAGGATACCATATTATAAAAATGATAGTTAAAAAGCTCATTTCAAAGAAAAGATTTTCCTTATTACTAGATTTTATAGGGTTTTTCTGCCTTGCCTCTTTCTTATCTATTACACCGTTTCTCAGTTTTTTGGTGGAGGTCCTTCCCGGATGTTACTATTCGGGTCAAATGATTATTCAAGTGAAATGTGACAACAGTGTTTGGGGTGGTTTCCTATCACTATACTTGATGTTTTTTTCACCTATTGTAATCGCCGCAGCAGTCCTCATGGGCTATGGTCTTTTTGTTTCTTTATTTCATTTCGAAATATTACAGTTTTTTTGGATACTTTTTTTGATCGGTGTATTGCTTTTAAGTGTTTTTACCTCATTTCGTTTCATATATAGGACAGGGAAAACCCTCGTTGTTCACAAAAAGTCTTTAATCAAAGACAAGGAGTCCAGAATTGCATTGATCATGCTTGTTTTGGTTTTTCTGCCTGCTATCTCTGTATTTGCTTATCGCGCATATTTGATCCCACCAGAAAGTTCAAACAGGTTTGTTAAGATGAATTTGTGGCATGATAAGTTTTCAGTACCAAGAAAGTATCTAAAAAAATGGCCTTTAGTGGACAAGGAAAAACCTGAAGTAGAGCCGTCAGGGTTTTGGGTAATAATAAACAGAAGTGCATATCCATTTGCACAATTTGAAATCCCCTATGATGCACTAGAAATACAAAATAAGGGAGCTTTAGCTGTTACCCTTAGACCACATTACAAAGCATTCAGTGACAAGGAAATTTTTGACCACAGAAATGATTTTTTTGAAAAGCAAAAAAAGAAAACTCATTACAGAGATAAATCAAGCAAGCCAGTATATGATATGCCCCCTGAAAAATCTGGAAATTGGTTGATATATTATGCACACCAAATAAAAGATAGAAACAGCATAGAGCACGATATCTACCTATTCAAAAATAGTGAAGGGGAAATTACAAATATTCTTCAATGTATGCCTGATACTTGGTGTAAGAAAGAAGTAACAAGAAAGAACAATACTTATCAGTACTATGCCCAATGTAAAGACGAACAAGAATGCAAGACGTGCAAGCGCACTTGTACAGATAATTCCAATACGAACAAATATTACGTCAGTTATGCTTTTGATAAGAATGAATTAGACAGTTATTTTGAGATGCGTAAATCTATTTTAGAATTCATACTGTCGTTTGCAGTAACAAAAGAATAACCCAATGACCACGCGCATCCTCATCATCGGCGGTTACGGGAATTTCGGGCGCTTTATTGCAAAGCATCTGGCACGGGAGAGCACTATAACCCTGATTATTTCGGGGCGCAGCCTTAATAAGGCCAAGGCCTTTGCGGCCACTCTTAAAGCCGCCAACCCGCCCGAATCCGCCGCTCTGGATATTGATAAAAACCTGCCCGAGAAACTCGGACAGATAAAACCCGATATTGTTATCCATACTTCCGGCCCGTTTCAATCACAAGGTTATCACGTCGCGAAAAGCTGCATCACGTGGGGCTGTCATTATATCGACCTTGCCGATGGGCGGGATTTTGTCGCCAATATCGGAGAGCTGGACGCAGCGGCCAAGGAAAAAAACGTGCTTATATGCTCCGGCGCAAGCTCCGTTCCCTGCCTGACAAGTGCTTTGGTCGATCATTACAAAAAGGAGTTCAAAACTCTTGAAAAAATCGAATACGCTATCACCACAGCGCAGCGCACCAATAGAGGACTGGCGACCACTTATGCAGTGCTAAGTTACGCCGGAAAGCCCTTTACGACCCTGATTGACGGAAAAATGCAGGAAATCTATGGCTGGCATGATATGAAAGCGCGGAAATTTTACGGGCTTAACAAACGCCTGCTGGGCAATTGCGATATCCCCGATCTGGAGATTTTCCCTAAAGCTTACCCCGATCTTAAAACCATCCGCTTTCGCGCAGGGCTGGAGCTTAAAATCCTGCATAGAGGTTTGTGGCTTTTATCATGGCTGGTGCGCTTGAAAATTCTCCGCTCCCTGCAAAGTTCTGCGCCCATCTTGCTGAAACTCTCTTTGCTTCTCGATCCCCTCGGCAGTGATGATAGCGGTTTTTACATGATGCTATCGGGTAAGGATGAGAGCGGTAAAGACAAGGACCTTACCTTTGATCTGGTGGCGCATCACGGAGACGGGCTTAACATCCCGAGCATGCCCGCCATCCTTATGGCCAAGAAAATCGCCAGCGATCAAATCACCGAAACAGGCGCCTATCCCTGCACCGGCTTTATCACGCTGGAGGAGTATCTAAAGGCCTTAAGTGAATTTGATATTAAATGGAAAACAAGCTAGCTTTTACTCTTCTTCACATTCCGCTCAACCGCCTGAATCATCATTCCGGCAATGTCTTTATCCGTAATTTCCTCGATGCCTTCTAACCCCGGAGAAGAATTGATCTCCAGCACTTTCGGTCCGTCCTTGGAGCGAATAATATCCACCCCCGCCACGACAAGCCCCATCGTCTTGGTTGCCTTCACCGCAATTTTGCGTTCCTCTGCTGTGATATTCACCGTACTGGCCGAGCCACCCAGATGCAAATTAGCCCTGAACTCTCCAGCCGCTGCCTTACGCTGAATTGCACCAACCACCTTGCCGTCAATGACAAAACATCTTATATCCTCGCCATTGGCTTCTTTGATAAATTCCTGCACCAGAATATTCGTATTAAGGCTTTTAAACGCATTAATCACACTCTCCGCCGCCTTATTGGTTTCCGCCAGCACCACGCCGCGCCCCTGTGTCCCCTCCAACAGTTTAACCACCAAAGGCGCACCATTGACCATTTTTATGATTTCCTTCGTATCCACAGGCGACTTGGCAAAACCAGACGTAGGCATAGGAATACGCTTATTGGACAGCTCTTGCAACGAACGCAGCTTATCTCTTGACCTCGCAATCGCCAAAGAGCTATTCAGGCAATACGCCCCTATCGAGGAAAATTGCCGCGTAATCGCACAACCATAAAATGTCATTTTCGGCTTGATTCTGGGAATGACCGCATCCACATTCTCCAACAACTCCCCTCCGCGATAATGCACTTCGGGATTGGTTGCGCTGATATTCATATAGCACTGGCTGATATTCACGAAAGTCATTTCATGTCCGCGCTCTTCTCCTGCCTCCATAATCCGCTTATTGGAATAAAGATCAGGATTACTCGCCAATAATAATATTTTCAAACCGCTCTTGCGGTGGGACACGACGTTATAATGTTTGATGGCCTCTTTCTCTTCAATCTCACCCAAACAGAACGAAGCATTCGGATCAATCAAAGCACGTCCGGCCATAGCTTCGCGCCCGATCAGCATCCGGTAGCCCATAGAATCGCGATTGGTCAGGGTAATTTCAATATCCCAGCTCTGCTCGCCCAGAATAACAGGCGTACGGATCACAAGGCGCCGTTCCTTATCTCCGCTCGAGCTTTTGACAGCCCTTTTATCTACAACAAGGCCGCGGCAACTTTGTATGATTTTGCGGTTACCCTGCACGGGATGAATATCGAAATGCGCGTAATTTTTCCCGTCTTTTTCAAACGTATTAATATTAAACGCATGCAAAGACGAAGTCTTCGCTCCTGAATCTATGCGCGCCTTGATAGCCGGCAAGCCAAGCTCCGGCAAGGAACACCATTCTTCTTTTCCTATAATAACTTTTTTCATTCGGCAGCATCTTCGTTTAAAAAGAGATATACATTAAGTTGAAAACAACAAAAAAGATACATTTATGTTCATATAGAATCATTACCCATAATTTTATTGATTTTACAGAATAGTGACAATAAAATGGCAATAATACATCTGACATAGCTACTATAAAATAAACCAAAAAGAGATAGGCAGAAAATGGGTGGAAAAAAGATTAACCGTACGTTTGGGCAATCAGCATTTACCGGCAACGGGGCGGAAGTAAGTTTCGATGAAGGAGAATCGATAAAGACATATAAAAAGATTGCGGAAGCAACTGTGATTGCAACTTTGAATGATTTAAGGCCTTCATCGAAAAAGAAAACTAAAGTATCTTCGTCGAAGAGAAAAGAAATTGAGCTACTCTCAAGGGAGGAAGAGCAAGCTCTGGCCGCAGAAATAGATAATAAAAAGGAGGACTTTTATACCGCACTCATCAATTCAGAAACAGCACTTACCCTTTTTGTAAAAACCTGCAAATCTGTTAAGGAACCTAAAAGTAAAGCTGAAAACAAAGGGCGTAAGACTCCTGACGAAGTTCAAAAGATCATCGTCAAAGACCTTGTTTATGTATCCCCTTCATATAAGAAAACACCCGCAGAAAGCTCAAAGAAATCAAAAGCCTCAAAGGACTTAATAGCCCAACGGAAAGCGAAGAAAAAAATTGATACGGCGGGCAATATGGGGCAAGACCTCCTTGATTTATATCAAAAAAAGCGCGATGGAGTCCTTCGAGTGAGAAATAAAGATGGCTCAATGCAGAAAATAGATAAAAAAATCGAGACATTAAAAACAAATCTGGCCGCTCTCATGTTCGATATGAAAATTCATGAAAAAGCACGCGATAAGATCATACAGGAAGTCTCTCAAGATCAGGGCAATTCCCGTGCAAATAGACTAAAAGGGGAGAAGAAAAAATTGAATCTCCTGAAAAAATCAGAGGTAAACCTCAATGATGAGCTTAAGAAAATGGTCAATGCAAATTTACTGCTTGTGATACCTATTGCAAAAAAATACTTGGGAAGCGGCATGGCATTCGATGACCTGGTTCAAGAGGGCAATGAAGGTTTAATAAACGCAGCAGATAAATTTAACGTGAAAAAGGGTGGCAAGCTTTCCACATATGCCACATGGTGGATCAAGGAAACCATAGAACGTGCGATCAAAAATAAAGGGCGCATGGTGCGCTTGCCAGTTAATGCTGACAAAGAACTTAAATCTATTTTAGAAGCTACAGAATCACTGACCGATAATCTAGGACGTACGCCGACATATGACGAGATCGCAAAAGAGACAAAGATAGAATCTGATAAAATAATAGATATCCTGCAGGCTGCTGCTCTTCCTACTTATTTCAGCCAGCCGCTTAATCCTCATGATCAAAGGTCGGACACACTGGGCGATCAATTAACAGACGGACGTTACGACCCTTCTGAAGAAGTTGAAAGAATAGAACAGAGTCAAAAAATTCTGAAGGTTTTGGAAGAAGTTTTAGGCAACAATCCCCGTAAACTCAATGTCATAAAAAGGCGCTTTGGACTTGGGGGTTATGATGAGGAAACTACAAGAACCATAGGTAAGAAAGACAGTATCAGCCGTCAGATGGCCGATCGAATAAGACGCGAAGATTTTGAAGAATTGAAGAACAATCCACAACTAATAGAAATTGCAAAAACGAGCGGCCTTTCTCTGAACATACCGGAAATATAGGCCGGAGCACGGTCATTTGGATATGATCTGCGCTTCCTCAACGATGAGAATCAGAATTTTGGTCCGGTAGAATTTCCTTTGTTTCCATAGGTTTCTAAGGCGCTAGCTTGAAGTTGAGGCTCAGGACTTGACGGCATAGGCAGTGTTGCCTGCCATATATTCAGTGAAGAATCTTCTTCTAACTTAAAGATATCTGCAGCTGTCACAAGCATTTTGCCATTTACCTCTTCAATAAGCATATGCAGCTGTTTATATGCCAGAAGAACAGTTGAACCATCATCATTTTGCGTCATTGACGCTCCTTCAATCCTGTCTAATGTTGGTTTATTCTCCTGAATTTTGTGTACTTTGTCCAAAAAACTGCTACTTATTTGAGGATCTGTTTTCATAAGCTCCATTTCAACTATATTATCTCCTGAATTTTGTGCAGTCATCTTTGTCATGTCTACGCCAACATCCCCAAATTTTGGATGATTATCGATCATAAGATAATTATTGTGTAGTATCAGATCCAGTTCATTATTTGCCGCAGCAGGTTTGCCTTTTACCCCTTCTCTTGGTCTGTCGCTAGTCCCGTTTGATTCGGAATTACCCAAAGATATTTCTTCTTGCTGTGGCAATCGTCTACGTCCACCAGTCTCTCTTTCGAGCGCAGCAAACAATTTGTTAGCTCTACCTTTTATTCTTTCTATATCATCAATCTCATCCAAAGAATTACTCCTTTATTTTTCTTATCATCCAGAATTAAACTGAATATTTAGTCATACTTAAAAATACCACATAAAACATGTCTATGTAAAAAGAAATAAGAAATAGGCTCTGGACTGGTAATGTAATGCTGTTAGTTTAGAGATATGATCAAAAAGTTTTTAATACTACTGGTTGTTCTTTTTCTGACGGGAAACCCTGCTCTGGCGGATTCCGATTATAGCGAAAGTGACAAGAGCTATATGAAGGCCCCTGTGGCACAAAATGAGTATGAAACAAAAGTCCTTGATATCCTCAAAGACATTATCGAGAACCAGTTTTACTTAAATGTGCCGGAACAAGATGCCCGCATGTACC
>JAOUOR010000121.1 GCA_029880245.1 Alphaproteobacteria bacterium | reverse complement strand
CCTTTGACTGTAATCTCATGTGTATTGCCTTTGGCTTCGGGATCGGTCCAGATTTCAACGCGCGTTTCCTGCGGCCCGATACCAGCGAGACTCAAGGTGGCCGCTACATTGATATTGGCTGGAAATCCTTTGGAAGCTTCCAAGGCATTTCCTTCAAATATGCAGGTTTTTTCTGATATCATCTCCAAATCAATATTATTTTCAATCACATGCGGCGCCCCAATAAAACCCTTGGGCGGTTTTGTTGTCGCAATTTTACTTTCACGTATTCCCAATTCCTTCATGGCTTTGACGCCATCAAGACCTGTTAGGGCACCAGAAGGAACATAAATTGTTGAGGTGCTATTTTTATGCCGCTCCAGTATTTCTGGATAAACCAGTAAGGCTGCGCTACTGATAAAAAGAATATTCTTATTAACTTTAAATGTTATTTCGGCTAGCTCCGGAACGACTGCCGCAGGCAGACATTCGACGATCAGATCAACGCGGCTAACAAGTTCCAAGAAGCTGACATTCGGACGATCAATCTCTATAATAGGGGTTGGGTCGCAAATACAATCCAGTTCAAAGCCGTTGATTTCATTATTCAGCAAAGCTTGAGCAACAACACTGCCAATTGCGCCTATACCTGCTACTCCGATTTTCTTGGTCATGTGCTCGCCACCAGATTTTTAGCCGTCATCCGTGTTTTGTGCTGGTTTTTGCCAGTACAAAGCGCATAATAAGCTGTAATGGAACATTGGCAAGATCAATCTGTTGTTTTGAACGTGCGGGCACATGGCGAAAACGGCGCCGTTGTATCTCTTTTAACGAGAAATCACGGGCGCCAAGCAGGTTATGTGAATGGTGCTTTTTCTAAGAAATCCAGAGGAACGCTGGATATTGGCAATATTGTTGATGCGCAGTGGCGCTCACGCACTTCAGAGAATCTGGGCACTTTAAATCTCGAATTATCACGATCAACCGCCGGACGGATTATGCAAGATGCGATAAAACTGGCAGCACTACAATCTGCCTGCGCTTTATGTGATCAGGCACTGCCGGAGCGGGAAGGTCACCCGGGACTGTTTAATGGCTTATGTGTGTTGCTGGAGATACTGGAAAGCGATGTCTGGGCACCTGCCTATATTATGTGGGAGATTGCCTTGCTCAAGGAGCTGGGTTTTTCTTTGGATCTGACCAAATGTGCAGCAGGTGGAAATAATAATGCTCTGGCTTATGTTAGCCCAAAAACAGGCAGGGCCGTAAGCTATGAGGCCGGAGAGCCGTATAAGGATAAATTGCTGCCTTTACCAAATTTTCTTCGTGCCCATGGTGGAGTTGCAGATGATCAGGACATACTCACAGGATTGCAATTAACCGGATTTTTCCTTGAACACTGGGTTTTTGCACATCATAATCAGGGAATACCCGAAGCAAGACGAAGGTTGGCCTTGCGTTTTGCCGAATATTTTGACAAAAAACAGAATAATAACATCAGAGATACTGACAGCTTAGGAACGGAATTACATGCCGCAGGATAATACACTCGTAAATGAAATTATAGATGAACCGCTTAGCGATATTTTATCGGAGCGGTATTTGTCCTATGCGCTTTCGACTATTATGAGCCGGAGCTTGCCGGATGTGCGTGACGGGATGAAGCCTGTGCATCGCCGCTTGCTTTATGCGATGTACCAGCTCAAGCTTAATCCGGATAAAAGTCCAAAGAAATCTGCCCGCGTGGTTGGTGATGTGATCGGTAAGTTCCACCCTCACGGGGATACAGCCGTTTATGATGCTATGGTGCGTTTGGCGCAAGACTTTGCGCAAAGATATCCTCTCGTAGACGGGCAGGGGAATTTCGGGAATATTGACGGTGATAACGCTGCGGCGATGCGATACACTGAGGCGCGCCTGACCGAAGTCGCTTTATTGCTGCTGGACGGGATTGAGGAAAATGCCGTTGATTTTCGTCCTACTTATGATGGATCAGAGCAAGAGCCTATAGTTCTTCCCGGAGGTTTCCCCAATTTGTTAGCCAATGGGTCGAGTGGTATTGCTGTGGGTATGGCAACCAATATTCCTCCGCATAACGTGGCCGAGCTTTGTGAGGCTATGGAGCTGATGCTTGATAAAGATCCGACGATTGCTGAAATCGTGGAAATAGTCAAAGGGCCGGATATGCCCACAGGCGGCATATTGGTCGAGAAAAAGGAAGATATCATCACGGCCTACGAAACAGGCCGGGGATCGTTCCGCATTCGTGCCAAATGGGAAAAGGAAGATCTCAAGCAAGGGCTTTACCAGATTGTCGTGACCGAGATTCCTTATCAGGTGCAAAAATCAAAATTGATTGAAAAGATTGCTGACCTCATTAATGCCAAGAAGTTACCTCTTCTGGATGATGTGCGCGATGAAAGCGCTGAGGATATCCGTCTTGTGCTTGTCCCTAAAAACCGCAATGTCCAGCCGGAAATCTTGATGGAAGCCCTGTTCAAGAATTGCGATCTGGAAACGCGCTTTAATATGAATATGAACGTTCTTGAAGGCGGGCTTGTGCCAAAGGTCATGAACATCAAGGAAGCCTTGCAGAACTGGATGGACCACCAGCAGGAAGTTCTCGTTCGGCGATCA
>JAOUOR010000074.1 GCA_029880245.1 Alphaproteobacteria bacterium | reverse complement strand
AAGCTTTCTCCGGCCTTGGAATATTCATGCACGGCTTCACGGCGGCAATTTTCACGTATGGCAATATATTCCATTTCCTTGGTAATGATCCCAGCCCTGGCATAGTGCATCTGGCTGACATTCTTGCCTGCTTTGGCTTTTAAAGGTTTTTCCGGTGAAGCAGGGAATTTCTCGTGAGCTACCTTACGGTTGGCAAGCTGTGCCTCGGACTTATAACCATTATCCAGCGGATTAACTTTGCGTCCTTCTACATACTCAACATCACCGCGCTCCAGCATCCATTCAAGACGTTTCTTCGGGATGCCCGCCATGATATCCAGCTCTTGCATTTCATCTGTGTAAGGACCGGATGTATCATAGACTGTGATGCTCTCGCCATTGCTCAAGGAAATCTCGCGCATCGGTACTTGCAGATCACCGATATAGATTTTCTTGGATGCCGGAAGAGGGCCGCGTGTTACATGGGTTGTTGACGGGCAAACATTATTTTGGGTAGTAGGAAAGTCTTTGGGGGACATAAATACAGCCTTTTCTTTTAGGATAAAACTTGATTTATAAATAATATGTATCGCGATCCATATCACGAATCTCGAGCGTCACATGGCAGTGATCAATGATATTGGCAACTTTGTGTGCCATAATGTGGTGCAGAGTATCACCATATATTCTCTTGGTTTCAATATCGCGCCCCTCGAGTAAAAGTAAAGTACAATGCATCATTGCACCTTCGCGGCCTGTATCTCCCACAATCGCATGATCCAGGGAAATTCCTCGTGTTTTGATGCGGGATTTCTCAACGCCTTTTTCTGACAAGGCATCATGCATATCAATCAGCATATCCGAAAGATCAAACAGGGATTCAAGGTTTTTTGAATATTCAACAATAATGTGCGGCATGGTTTTTTCCTTTTCCTTCGCTGGTACTAACCAATCAGGTTCCAAGGGTATATCTCAGCACTTGAATAAAGTGCACCCCTAAGGTCTATAAAATTTAATAAAGCAGCTTTACTTTTGCCACCCAGATTGTCAAGGTGTAGTACACATAATATTTAGTTTAGGATGAAGGAAATTATGAAAGATAAAACTAAATGGATAATAGCGCTTTTCTTCGTTATTGGCACTGTGATTGGCTTTGGCATCATGGAGTATATGAAAAAAGAAGAACTGGCTGGTGGTGTCATTGAAATGCCCGAAGACAAAAAATCCGGTGCCACTGGCGTCTCTATGGGAATTCCGGAAATTGATGGAAAATTTGTGCTTCTTAATAATAATGGCGAGACCGTTACACAGGACGATTTTAAGGGCCAGTATAAGTTGATCTTTTTCGGATTTACATTCTGTCCGGCAGTATGTCCGACTGAATTAGGACGTATGGCAATAATTATGAGTATATTAGGCGGTGATTCTAATAAGGTGCAGCCTCTATTTATCAGCATCGATCCAGAGCGTGATACACCCGAAGTGATTGGGGCATATGTTCCTCAATTCCACCCGAGGCTCATTGGCCTTACAGGTAGTGTAGAACAGATAGAAGCCGTAAAAGAGTCCTTTAAGGTTTTTGCTGCAAAGGCAGAAAATGAAATGATGGATGAGTATATGATGGATCATTCGACGTATATGTATCTGATGTCGCCTGATAATAAGTTACTTAAGCTTTATTCAACCAGTGATGGCGTTGAATCTATTGTGCAGGATATAAAAGGCTTACTTGCCCAAGAATAAAATAAAGAGGATCGCATGATCCTCTTTATTTTAATAATGACAATATAGTCATGATACAGACTAATCTTTAGCCTTTTTCTTAGATGTGGCTTTAGATGGCTTCTTTTTACCTGCTGATTCTTCTTTTATCTCAAGGCCATGACCGGTTGTACGCTCGGAAATGCGAGCGGATTTACCACGGCGGTCACGCAAGTAATAAAGCTTTGCACGGCGCACAGAACCGCGGCGAACGAGCTCAATTGAATCAACACGTGAACTCCAAAGCGGAAATACACGCTCAACACCTTCGCCGTAGCTAATTTTACGTACTGTAAAGCTCTGGTTTATGCCATTGCCACCACGAGCAATACAAACACCTTCATAAGCCTGAATACGCTCACGTGTACCTTCCTTAACTTTAACGTTAACCTTGATTGTATCGCCAGGTGAAAAATCAGGAATATTTTTGCTTTCCTGCAATTTCTCAAGCTGCTTAGCTTCAAATTTTTGTAATGTATTCATCTTTTCCAATCCTTTTTTAAGAGCCCGATTTCGAAGCCTGTAAATTGCACATGCCCGGCGGCCCAGTTGTCTTTTTATGGATAACTTAACAAAGTTGCCGCTCTTTTATAAGATTTTACACGGTTTTACAAGTATTTTTATTGATCTTTATATTTTTCCCAAAGGTCAGGCCGAACGTCCTTGGTTAGACTTTCAGACTTCTCTTTCCGCCACTTCTCGATATTCTTGTGGTGACCGGAGGTTAAAATTTCAGGAACATCACGCTTTACCCCTTTGCTATCAACCCAGTTTGCAGGCTTTGTGTAATGCGGATATTCTAATAATCCGTGAGAAAAACTTTCTTCATCTGGTGTCTGGTCATTACCCATTACTCCGTCCAGCAAGCGTATGCATGCATCCATCAGAACAAGCGCAGCTGGCTCTCCACCCGAAAGGACATAATCTCCTACACTGATTTCCTCAAAATTATGAGCATCCAGAACACGTTGATCCACACCTTCATAGCGTCCGCAAAGCAATGTAAGTTCAGGTATCTTCGAGAATTCAATAACTTTTTCCTGTGTCAAAGTTTTGCCGCGTGGAGAGAGGTAGATATTCTTTTGCGCTTGAGAAGGCAAAGAGAATAGGGCATCTTCTACAACATCGGCCCGTAGAACCATTCCCGCGCCGCCGCCAAAAGGCGTATCATCCACGGCCTTGTGTACGCCAAGACCAAAATCACGCATATTGACTGTTCTATAAGACCAAAGCCCTTTCTCCAAGGCCTTTCCGGATAAAGAAAGTCCAAGGCTTCCCGGAAACATCTCGGGGAATAATGTCAGAATATTAATATGCCAATGTGCTTTGTTCATAATTCACATATAAGGGATTAAATTGTTAAAACAAAAAGTCTTCATAGTCCTTAATTTTAATATAACCATCATCCAAATTAACTTCAGGAATATTTTCATCCCTGAATGGAAGAAGAAATGAGTCTCCATTATTTAGCTTTATGTCCAGCAAGTCACCGGCACCGTAATTTTCAACGGCTGTAACTTCGCCTATAGCAGAGCCTGTACGACTATCTTGCACGACAAGATTAACAATATCTTGAGTATAAAATTCGTCATCATTATCGATTTCTGGGAGCGTTTCACGTGGAACATATAGTGAACATTTTAGCTTTTCTGCGTCTTCCCGAGAGGTGATTCCAGAAATTGCCGCCAAAATATATTTACCTGAATTGTTCTTTAAGGTGATGTCAAGCGACTCGTTGCCATTTTCATTGGTAAAAAGCTTGCCATTTAAAAGCTCTGTATCCTCACAGTAGGGAAGGATTTTTACCAGACCCTTAACTCCATGAGCGCCAGAAATTTTCCCTATGCAGATGCGTTTCATATTGATGGCCTTAATACCCCTCCCGCAATATCTGGGGAGGGGTAGAAAAAGGATAAATATTATTCAGCCGCTTTTTCCTCTTCGGCTGGGGCTTCCTCAGCAGGAGCCTCGGGAGTTGCCTCTTCCGCAGCAGGGGCCTCTTCTTCGGCTGGCGCAGGTGCGGCAGCAGCTTCTTCAGCCGCGGCTTTTGCTTCGGCTTCGGCAGCCTCGGCAGCTTCCTTAGCGGCTTGCAGTTTTTCTTCCTTATCCGCAATTTTCATTTTTGTCTTCTCGGACTGAGCGGATTTCTTTGGACGAACCGGATTTTCCGGCATGTCGATAAGTCCGGCCTGACCTAGAAACCTTGCAACGCGCTCGGATGGCTTTGCTCCTTGCTTCAGCCAATATTCAACGCGCTCCTTTTCCAAAACAACGCGGTTGTCATTATCATTTTCAAGCAAAGGATTATACGTCCCGAGCTTTTCAATATAGCGACCATCGCGCGGCATACGTTTATCCGCAACAACGATACGATAAAACGGGCGTTTTTTGCGTCCCCCGCGAGACAATCTGATTGATAGTGCCATTTTCTTTTCTCCTTTTTAAATGCTTATCAATTGTTAATTTAAAAATTTAGCCATTATTATTTCATCAACTATTCACCAGAAATACGCTTTATAAAATTTTTCATACTCCCTTCTTTACAAAACCCAAGATTTTCATAAAAGCCAATTCCTCTATAATTGTCAGACGATATAAAAAAGGGTTAACTTTCTCATCCATATAGATGTCGTAAACAAGATCAAAATCTTCAGCAGTTGCGTCTCTCATACAACAAATATTTATAACCACCAAGTCTCCAAGACACTAAGGGTTATAGCACCTTTCTCTTAATGCCGTCCTTAATGAGCGGCGTATTAAAGTTAATCAAATATCCCAGTCTTAATTTTCTTAGTCTTAGATACGTCAAAATTTGAGCCTCATGGACAGGCAACAGACGATCTACACATTTCAATTCAACAATAATCTGACCCTCAATCAGTAAGTCCAAGCGATAGCTTGTTGCTAATTCATGATTTTTATAGCGAATTGAAATTGGCTTTTGTTGCTCGAAAACGATATTTCTATCTTTCAATTCGCAAGTAAAAGCCTCTTCATAAATATTTTCAAGCAAACCCGGCCCAAGTTCTTTATGCACTTGGAAGGCACAATCAACAATCTGCTTACCAAGTAGATCCTGATTGACCTCTACTGGCTCATACAGTCTTGGTGTCTTTGTGTCTTGGTGGTTTAAACTATTCATCACTTTCTCTTTTTCTTCCGGTTTTTCTTCGTCCCGCCGCGCATAGCAGGCATGCCACCTGCAGGACCGCCTAAACCGGGTAAGCCACTCCCTAGTCCACCAAGGCCGGCCAGCGGATTACCTCCACCTGCAAACGGATTTGGTCCTAATGCACTTTGATCCATATCTGCGCCCATGCCATCAGGGTCCATGCTTTGAGCCATAAGCTCAAGCTCATCGGCCTTGCCGCCCATCATATTCTTCATCATGCCCATCATCTGGCCTTTGCCCATTTTGCGCATTTTTTTCATCATGACTTGCATTTGCTTTTGTTGCTTCACGAGCATGTTGATGTCCTGAACACTTGTGCCGGAACCAGCAGCTATTCTACGTTTACGTGAGCCATTCAAAAGCTCCGGCTTTGCTCGTTCTTTGGCGGTCATGGACAGGATAATAGCCTCCTGACGCTTGATCAGGCCGTCATTCATGCCCATTTCTTCAAGCTTGCCGCTCATGCCACCAAGACCGGGCATAAGTTTCAGGAGCGAACCCATCCCGCCCATTTTCTTCATCTGACGGATTTGCGCCAGAAGATCGTTAAAATCGAACTGACCCTTTTTCATCTTTCTGGCCATATCCAGAGCTTCTTGCTGGTCAACTGTCTCAACAGCTTTCTCAACCAGAGAGACTACATCGCCCATACCAAGGATACGCCCGGCAATACGTTCAGGGTGAAAAGTCTCGATCTCGCTCCATTTTTCGCCAATCCCGATCAGTTTCACAGGTTTACCCGTTACGGCCTTCATAGACATGGCCGCGCCGCCTCTAGCGTCACCATCTACGCGGGTGAGCATGATACCTGTGATATCAATGCGGTTATTAAAAATCTCGGCTGTATTAACAGCATCCTGACCTGTCATAGCATCGGCAATCAGCAAGGTTTCGACAGGTTTTGCAAAATTCTTGATGTCCTCAAGCTCTTTCATCAGCTCTTCGTCGATAGACAGGCGGCCTGCCGTATCAAGCATAACAACGTCATAGCCTTCCTTTTTGCCGACATCCATAGCGCGCTTGGCAATAGCAAGGGGCTTTTCACCTGCAACAATCGGAAGGGTGGCAATGCCAGTTTGCTCACCGAGGATTTTAAGTTGTTCCTGCGCTGCCGGACGGTAAACATCAAGCGAGGCCATTAAAACTTTTTTGTTTTGTTTCTCGGTCAGGATTTTAGCAATTTTTGCCGTGGAGGTTGTTTTACCGGAGCCTTGCAAACCCGCCATCAAATAAGCGCAAGGGGAGGGACCGAACTGCAGATCAGAGCTTTCCGAGCCGAGCATTTCCACCAGCGCATCATGAACAATTTTGATGATTTGCTGGCCGGGGTTAACGCCCTTAATGACTTCCTGACCAACGGCTTTGTCTTTGATACCTGCGACAAAGTCCTTGACCACGGGTAAAGCGACATCGGCTTCTAACAAAGCAATGCGAATTTCCCGTGCCACAGCCATGACATCGTTTTCGCTCAAGGAGGCCTTGCCGCGCAGCCTTGAAAATACACCACCGAGTTTTTCACTCAAAGAGTCGAACATATCGCCTTGCTCCAGTTCGAGAGTGGTGAGATGAGAGTGGTGAGAAATTCTCTGCACTCTACACTCAACGCTCTCATCGCCACTTGTTAATCAATCCATTCAGCATTTTAGAAATCTCGTCATATTCCTTATGCCATAAATCAAAATTCTTTTTACTCAAATATTCCAAATCCTTACAGAAATTCAGCCAAACGCGCATTTCTTCGCTAGATCCAACAGCCATTAACAGGAAACGTTTAAATTCAGGCTTTGATTTATGCTGTTTGGCAAAGCCCTCTGCAATATTAGCGCAAATACTTTTGCTGCTTCTTTGCATTTGGCTTGCTAATCCGAATTTTTCTGTGTCTGGTAATGTCAATGAAAATTTGTGTATATCCAACGCTATAGCATAGCTGCGCTGATAAACAATTAAATCTTCATAGCGTGCTACCAAAGCACTCTCCTTTAATTTCTCTCTTCTCCATACTCAATACTCAACACTTACATCCACACTGAGCGTAACTTCGCCGAGTGCGGTGTACCTGACCCTCGAAAGGCCTTGGGCACTGACAAAACTAAATGTAATGGGTTTGCCAGTAATTTCATGCGTGACATAGCACATATTCTTCTGTTAAATCAAGACTTATGATGAAATTTAAAAAAATGCACGGACTTGGTAATGATTTTGTAATTCTTGACGCGCGTCAGGAAGATATATTCCTGTCCGATGAACAGATTAAGAAAATAGCCGATCGTCATTTCGGGGTAGGGTGTGATCTGGTCACAATTCTAGAACCATCAGAAAAGGCTGATGTGTTTGCACGTTTCCTGAATGCAGATGGATCGGAAAGCGGAGCGTGCGGCAATGCAACGCGATGCGTGGCCGACATCATTATGAATGAGACAGGTTTTAGTGACTGTAAAATCGAGGTCACTTACGGCGTTCTGGAATGCCGTAAAGCCGGTGATCTGGTGCAGGTCAATATGGGCAAGGCCAAAAACGTACAGGACTTGGACTTGACCGAAGGTGGATTAAGTAATCCGGTATCGGTAGATATGGGAAATCCTCATTGCGTCTTTTTTGTAGATGATCTTTCTGCAATTGAAATTGATCTGGCGGATGTAGGTTCTGCTGTTGAAAACCACGATCTTTTTCCCAATCGGACAAATGTAGAATTTGTACAGGTTCTTGAAGACGGGCGCTTGCGGCAAATCACATGGGAAAGAGGCTGCGGATTTACACTGGCTTGTGGCTCGGGTGCTTGCGCAGTTCTTGCGGCTGCCATTCATCGTGGCTTTGTCGAGACAAAAGCCGAAGTTATTCTGGATGGCGGCTCGTTACTTATGGAGAAAAACGAGGCGGGATATATCCTGATGACTGGTCCTGTCGCTTATGTATTTGATGGTGAAATAAAATTATAGTTTTCCAATGAGTAACAAGAAATCAGATAATAATAATGAACCGGAGCTTGTTACTTTCGGCTGCCGCCTGAATTTCTATGAATCAGAGGTGATGAAGGAGCATGCTAAAAATGCCGGATTGAAAGATACAATCATCTTTAATACCTGCGCCGTAACCAAAGAAGCCGAGCGTCAGGCAAGGCAAGCTATTCGCAGGGCTCGCAGGAATAATCCCCAAGCTAAAATCATTGTAACAGGCTGCAGCGCACAGATTACTCCACAGACTTATGCACAGATGGAGGAAGTTGATCAGATTATTGGCAATGACCTGAAGCTCAAGGCAGAGAGTTGGGGCATCGAGAGTGAAGAAAAAGTTCTTGTGAATGACATCATGTCTGTAAAGGAAACGGCAAGCCATTTAATTGATGGCTATGAAGATCATGCCAGAGCATTTCTTCAGGTGCAAAATGGCTGCGATCATCGATGTACGTTTTGTATCATTCCCTTTGGGCGTGGAAATTCGCGTTCTGTGCCTATCGGGGTGATTGCCGAGCATGTAAAACATCTGGTGGAGCAGGGGTATAACGAGATCGTATTTACAGGCGTTGATGTTACATCCTATGGTCATGATCTTCCGGGCAAGCCCACACTAGGGCAGATGATCCGCCGCATTTTGGCGCTCATACCTGAGTTGCCGCGCATTAGACTATCTTCTCTTGATCCTGTTGAGATTGACGAGGATATGTGGCGTTTAATCGCAGAAGAGCCAAGATTTTGTTCTCATCTGCATCTGTCATTGCAAGCCGGTGATGATATGATCCTCAAGCGCATGAAGCGCAGACACCTTCGTCAGGATGTAATCGAGGTATGCAAGAAGGCCCGTGATCTGCGGCCAGATATTGCTTTTGGGGCAGATATTATTGCTGGCTTTCCCACCGAAACAGATGAAATGTTTAAAAACACGATGAACATTGTCGAAGAATGCGACATTACTTATCTTCATGTTTTTCCCTATTCCGAGCGGGAAGGGACACCAGCCGCAAAAATGCCTCAGGTTGATCCAGCCCTTCGAAAGGAGCGTGCCGCACGATTGCGGAAATTGGGTGAAAAGCAGCTTGAGGGCTTGATGCAGAAAAATACAAACAAGGATCTTGAAATTGTAATTGAAAAAGGCGGGAAGGGCAGGGCTTCTAATTTCCTTGAAATTATTACTTCTCGGCCCTATGAGGTTGGCCAACTTGTAAAAATCAAAACATCAAAAGAAGTTATTGATGGCACTCTAAAAGAATCCTGAACTATCAGAATTAGTCGGACATCTAAGAATGTGAGTGGCGGCATTATAAAGATTTTGATACCATGTATTAAGAAATTAGAGAATTAATAACCTAAAGACTTATAAATCATAACCATGAAAATCGGCATGAGAAGTTGTGAAGAAGCACTAAAAACACCAAGACCACAAAATCCACCGGACATACCGACTGTTCTCGTAGCTGCTTCGGCTTTGGTGGATAAAGAAAATAAAGTGCTTCTGGCGAAACGCCCACAGGGTAAAGAAATGGCAGGTCTTTGGGAATTTCCCGGGGGAAAAGTCAAAGAGGGCGAAACGCCGGAATTTGCTTTAATGCGTGAACTTGAAGAAGAGCTTGGCATTGAAACAAGAGAGTGTTGCTTTTCGCCCATTGGGTTTGCATCCCATAGTTATAAAACGTTTCATTTGCTAATGCCGCTTTTTGTTTGCCGCGTTTGGAAAGGCGAGATACAATCGCGTGAGGGACAGGAATTTGCATGGGTCAGACCTCAGGATATGTATGATTATCCCATGCCGGAGGCAGATATTCCGTTAATTTACCAGATCAGAGATCATTTAATTTAAAAGAGCAGGAAAAAATGTATCTTTCGGTAACAGATTTTAAGGATTTCTACAGCACGCGTGAAGGCTATCTTGTACAGCGCGTTCTTCGTAATGCCATTTCCGAAATTTGGGATAATGTTCACGGACTAAGTATTATGGGTTGTGGTTATACAACGCCTTTTCTTGATCAATTTACTGATGAAGCAGAGCGCGTTATATCCTTGATGCCCGCCGGTCAAGGCGCCTGTCTTTGGCCGAAAGATAAGAAAAATCTGGTTTGC
>JAOUOR010000073.1 GCA_029880245.1 Alphaproteobacteria bacterium | reverse complement strand
ATTGCCTCGTACAGTGACCCTATTATGGCCCAAACTGACTCCGCACTAGAGGCGATTATTTCGGAATCCTACGGACGTGGCCTTGGTTATATGGACTTAAACCCTGATACCCCTGATTTTTTTGAACAAATGGCTCTTAAAAATAATGCCCCTTATATCAAAGCCGATATGGAACTTTTATACCCGGGCGGAGACAAACAATCTTTTGATGTTCTGGAATCTATTGCCAAAGAAAAAGGCTATGCTGTTGCCACCGTTCCACCTTTTCCCAATATCATCAAACATCTGGCAATCTGGATTGAAAAAGTCGGCAAGATTGATTACACAATCCTTCCGGTCTCGGCTATTTATGATGTAGAATTCGAGCTTGGTAATTTGAGAAACAAACATCCCCAGTCATCAGGAACCTTAAAGCAAAGTGACATGATAACACCTTCTCACGATGCTCCTCATCACTAAGGTCAGAGCTATGATTAATCGAGATATCCTCCCCTATCGCCCCTGTGTAGGGATATGCCTTTTTAACGCGATTGGACAGGTCTTTGTCGGTGAACGGATTGATACGCCGGGCGCATGGCAAATGCCGCAAGGCGGCATAGATGAAAATGAATTAATTGAAGATACAGCGCTCAGAGAACTCCGCGAAGAAATCGGCACAGATAAAGCAGAACTTCTGAAAATTGCCGCCGAGACTATTTGTTATGATTTACCTGAGCATCTGGTTACTAGCCTTTGGAATGGAAAATACCGCGGACAAGAACAACACTGGGTTGCCATGCGTTTTACAGGCTGCAGCGAGGATATTGACCTAAACGCCCATAGTCCAGCCGAATTCTCAAGCTGGCAATGGGTTGAGCTTCATAAGACGCTGGATTTGATCGTACCTTTCAAGCGCAAAGTCTATGAATTTGTTATTGACCAGTTCTCGGATATCACGGATTAATCGGCGACCACGCCGGATCCGATGCATATTTAGGCGTTTTTAGAACACGCTCATTATAGCCTGTAATATCTACCGTATAAAGTTTGGACGAACGCTCTCTGCCTTTCTTATCCGGTGTTTCCTTGAAATAGGAAAGCACACGTCCATTGGGCGACCATGTCGGACCCTCGACGTGATAAGCCGAAGTAATCATCCGTTCACCCTTACCATCAGGCCGGATAACACCAATATAGAACTTGCCTTTATACATGCGGGTAAAGGCAATCAAATCTCCGCGCGGTGACCAGACCGGATTACCGTAGCGCCCTTCACCAAAAGTAATGCGCTGCGTGTTTGAGCCATCCGCATTCATCGTATAAAGCTGCTGCGTACCGCTACGATCAGATTCAAAAACAATCTTTTTCCCATCAGGCGCATAAGACGCTCCCGTTTCGATAGACGGACCGCTTGTTATTTTCTGCGGACGATTCGAGTTTAAATCCATGACATAAATATCAGTATTCCCACTCTTAGCCATGCTCATTATAATTTTTTGTCCATCTGGCGAGAAACGCGGCGCAAATGTCATCCCGGGAAATGAACCCAGCAAACGGTGAGAACCTGTATTAATGTCATAGAGATAAACATGCGGCTTGCCGCTTTGATAGGAAATATAAGTGAGCCTTTGTGTCTCTGGCGAAAAACGCGGCGTTAATACCAGATAGGATCCATCGGTCAAAAATTTATGATTTGCGCCGTCCTGATCCATAATCGCAAGGCGCTTAACCCGTTTATTACTCGGCCCGCTTTCAGAGATATAAACAATGCGAGTATCAAAATAGCCGTCTTCCCCCGTCAGACGAGAATAGACCTCGTCAGAAATAATATGCGCAATGCGCCGCCAATTGGCCGGTGTAGTCGTAAAAATCTTTCCTGTGAGCATTTGATGAGAAAACGCATCCCAGAGCTTAAATTCAGCTCGTGTTTGTCCCTTTTCATCAGTTAAAATCTGTCCTGTGACAATTGTCTCGGCGCCCGTTGCACGCCATTCGGGAAACCTTAAACCCTCTTTAGCAATAGAAGACGGGGCTTGCGCAAAAGCATTCGGATTTACAGGCCGGAACAAGCCGGAACTTTCAAGATTTCTTTCAATAATCGCCGGGATTTCCTCTGCCAGACGCTGATGCGTGGGATCTTCAAAATGAAAACGGCTGATCGCTATGGGGCGAGGTTTAAATACTCCCTGATTGAGAGTGACATCAGGTTTTTCCTGTGCCTGAACATTTTGGACAAAACAAAAAACAACAGCAAAAAACAACAGAACTTTTTTCATTTAAAGTCTCTCTTTTTATTTTTTTAGATTCGGCAGAACTATAACATATCTTTTGGATCAAACAGAATGGTAAAGCTCTTCCATTTCTCGTATTTATCTTTTGATAAATTCAGCTTATTACATCTGGGATTTAAAAGGGCCCTGCGCGCCGCTTCGGCAGCTGCCCTATAATGTGTATCAGAATTATAGCGCCCCATATCAATAATATCAGTCTTGCGAACACTCATATCCGGATTAATATAGACACGCAAAAGTACAGCTAGCTCCTCTGCATATTTCCCACCGGCATTAACATTCCAACACGGCTGTATCCCGCGAATCAGATCATCAAGCTCACTACGTGCCAGTTCTTTGGATAAATTAGCCATCTGAGATATCTGTTTCGAATCATCATCCGATAAATCCGGCTGATTTGATTTCTGTTTCTCTTCCTCAACCTCAAGCACATCTCTCAAAAGGCTGGAAATATCGCGCTCAGGCTCTTCCTTCTTTTCCTCTTTAGGCTTTGTTGGTGTAGGTTTTGGTTTTGGCTTATTACGAGGTTTAGGCGGCGCAGGTTTCTTTTCTATTGGTGCGGGTTTAACTTCTTCAGGCTTGGGCGGTAAAGGCACTTCTTCGGCAACCTCTTCTATCTCCGGCGGTTTTGGTTCCAGCAAATCAGGCGCAGATTCACTTTTGTTATAGCTCGGCTTCTTTTCTGCTGGCGGAGGTTTTGGTTCCTCCAGTTTTTCTTCAACCTCATTAGGCTTATCAACAATATTAGTCTGAGAAATATCCGCCAAATCAACCATTTCGACTGTGATCGCCATTTCCTGCGGCTCAAAATCTCTGGAAAAATACGGCAAGGCAACCGAAGCCAAAGTCACGACAACCAAATGAAAAACAACAGAAACAATCAACGCCATATTCATATCCGGTGATGCGGCATCATCCCGTTTATTGTTTTTCCGCTTGCGTTTAATCGGCGCGTTCATGGAGGGTCCTTATTTGCGCTTGTCGAAATCATTCCGGCTCTGAAATCAAAGCCACACGGGTAAATCCAGCCGCATTCAAAAGCCCTAAAACAGACATAACATTCCCGTAATCCAATGCTTTATCCGCCCGCACATAAATGCGGGTATCTTCACGACCCTCCAGCATAGGCGAAAGCATGGTTACAAGCGTGACTTTCTTAACCTCGGTTTTCTCACCCAGAAAAATTTTACCGTCCTTATCCAGCGTAATTTCAATCGGCTTGTTATCTTCGGTATCAATGGATTTAGCCTTACTATTAGGAAGATCAATGGGCACACCTGCCGTCAATAAAGGCGCAGCCACCATAAAAATCACCAGCAGTACCAGCATAACATCCACCATCGGCGTAACATTGATTTCCGCCATTGGTCTGTACTGACCGCCTGTGCGTCGTCCTCTTGATCTGGTTTTACTTGATAAACTTGCACCCATTACGTTCCTCCTTATCCCTTGGTTTTCACTTGAGGAATCTCCTGCGAATCCAGATGCCGCGAGAGAATAGCCGCAAACTCATCGGTAAAGGCCTCCATACGGTCCGCATAGCGATTCAAACCGCCCGAGAGGACATTATAGGCAATCGCCGCAGGGATAGCCGCCACAAGACCAATAGCCGTGGCAAATAAAGCTTCTGCAATACCAGGAGCAACAACCGCCAGTGACGTATTATTCGTTGCTGCTATTTCTGAAAAGCTGTGCATAATTCCCCAAACCGTTCCAAACAGACCGATAAAAGGCGCGGATGAGGCCACACTGGCCAAGAACGTCATCCCGCTTTCAAGAATATTCATCTCTCTGCCTATGACAACTTGCATTGAACGCTCAACGCGCTGCATCAAGCTTGCCTGAAGATTTTGCCGCGCTGGCATCCCCCCTGCCACACCAGCCCGCCATTCATCCATTCCCGCCATAAAGGTCCGAAGCATCGGATCTTCCTTGCTTTTCTTCACGCGATCATAAAGCTTGTCCAAAGGCTCACCCGACCAAAATGAATCCTCAAAACGATTAGCCCTACGGTTGAGCGTAGAGAGCATAGAGCGTTTTTTCACGATGATAGCCCAACTCCAGATCGAGGCAAAAATCAAAATCAGCATCACAAATTTTATCACCATATCGGCTTGCATAAACAAACCCCAAGCGCTCATATCGTGGACCATCCCTGCTCCGCCAATATCTTCTACTAGTACATCTGATGCCATATTTACCTGCCTGCTGATTGATTAAATATTGATTTGGATTAAACGGTTTTTCTAAACCTTAGACTACTCCCTATTCAGAATCCTTTGAATAAAGTTACTTTAATTACTCGGTAAAGTTCTGAAAAGCTTCTTTAACCTTTTCAGGTATACGAAGTGGTTTATAACTCTGCGTGTCAACACAAACCAAAGTCACTTTCATATCCGAAACTTGCTCCAGTAAATTACCGTAAGTATCGACATGGAAAAGCGCCTGATGCATTGTAAAGCTGGTATTCTTAAGCTCAGAGATCGATGTTTCCATAGAAAGCCTGTCATCAAGATGCGCCGTTTTCAGGTAGTCAATCTCTATATGCCTAACAACAAAGATAAGCCCAAGATCCTTATTAAGCTTGCTGTTTTCAAATCCTGTCGCCCGCAAGAATTCCGTGCGGCCTCTCTCCCCGAATTTCAAGTGATTCGCATGATACACCACGCCGCCAGCATCTGTATCCTCGTAATAGACCCGTATCGGGAGTTTATGGATCATTCACAAATCTCACTCAATCATTATCATTTAGCAAATCCATCTGATCTGCCGAAACTTTAGGTCTGGATATCCCCATATAATCAAAGCCTTTAGCAGAAAGCATGCGCCCGCGCGGCGTTCTTTGCACTAAACCTTGCTGCATCAGGAAAGGTTCAATGACATCTTCAATCATATCACGTTGTTCCGAGAGAGCCGCCGCGATGGTTTCCACGCCCACAGGCCCGCCACCATAATTTTCCCCTATACAGCTAAGATAGCGCCGATCCATCCTGTCCAGCCCCATCCCGTCAACATCAAGACGGCTTAACGCATGATCGACAAGCTCAACTGAAACTACTTCTAAATCCGAAGCATCAAAAAAGTCCCGCACGCGGCGTGTAAGCCTTCCGGCGATGCGCGGCGTACCACGAGAACGCTTAGCAATTTCCTGCGCCGCCATTTCCTCAAGTGAAATATCAAGTAACCGAGACAATCTACTGATAATTAATGATAATTCCTCTTTATTATAAAAATCCAACCTTAGAGGAATACCAAAACGATCCCGAAGAGGATTGGTCAACAAACCAATACGCGTTGTCGCCCCGACAAGAGTAAAAGGCGGCAACTCGATCTGGATCGAGCGCGCTGCCGGTCCCTCCCCGATCATAAGATCAAGCTTGCCATCCTCCATTGCCGGATAGAGAATTTCTTCCACAGCAGGATTAAGACGGTGAATTTCATCAATAAACAGCACATCATGAGGCTGAAGATTTGTAAGAATAGCCGCCAAGTCACCAGACTTCGCAATAACCGGACCAGATGTAGCCCTAAAACCAACACCAAGTTCTTTTGCGACAATCTGCGCCAGCGTCGTTTTTCCAAGACCCGGCGGCCCAAAAAACAGCACATGGTCCATAGCTGAACCACGCGCCTTTGCCGCATTCACAAAGACACGCAAATTCTCCCGCAAATCTTTTTGACCTATAAACTCATCAAGAGTATCAGGACGCAATGCACCCTCTTCAGAAACCTCCACCTCTTGAATTTCAGAATCCAGCTCTGGATTTTTGATGCCAAATGCCTCGCTCATGCACTCAACTCCGTGAGGGCCAGTCGGATCAGTATCTCAACGCTTTCTGCGTCATTATCATTGGCCTTGCTCTTGGCTTGCATCACAGCTTTATAAGCTTCAGCCCGTGCATACCCTAGGTTAGTCAGCGCCGAGACAGCGTCTTCATCAGCCTTTGACACAGTGACTCGCGGCGCGCCGCCCTGCACCGAAGATGTGCCGGAGGTGGCTGCTGGCATAAAAATTTCAACCTGACCCACCTTGTCTTTAAGCTCGGTCAAAATGCGTGCCGCCAATTTAGGACCAACCCCGTCGGCGCGGGTCAAAGCTGTCTTATCTTGTGATGCGATCACGAACCCTAGTTGATCCGCGGGTGTTGCCGCAAGAATCGAAAGACCCGCTTTTGCGCCAACACCTTGAACCGAGGTCAAAAGCTTGAACCATGCTTGCTCGGTTTTATCGGAAAAACCATAAAGGGTCATAGCATCCTCACGAACCTGCATGTTAATCAAAAGAGAGATTTGATCTCCCGCCTGCCCGATGGAAGATAACGTCCGGCGACTTGCATAAACGACATACCCGACCCCCGACACATCCAGTATCAAGTGATCGCTTTCGAAGCTGTCGATTTTTCCGGTGAGTTTTCCAATCATACTGTGCAGCCCTTGGCGCAAATCTACGCAGAATCTTTTCTATTTAATATCTCGATAGAACTATAATGCGCATGGGTAATGGCTACGGCAAGAGCATCTGCCTCGTCTTCGCTAATTGGTCCACAGGAAGGAAGCAGAGTTTTAACCATCATATCCATTTGTTGTTTAGCGGCATGACCGCTGCCGACCACCGACTTTTTAACTTTATTGGCGGAATACTCACCGACTGTCAGCCCCTTGATCGCCGCAGCCGCCATAAGAACGCCGCGGGCCTGACCAAGTTTCAAAGTGGAATGAGGGTTTTTATTTACAAAGGTTTCCTCAATAGCACAAAGCTGAGGCTTGTATTGATCGACCACCGCAATCAACCCGAAATGCAAAGCTGCCAGCCTTTTACACAAATCTTGTCTGGAGTCAGTTTTAATCAGGCCGCTATCAATATAACGCAAAGCATTACCATTAACGCCTATAATGCCCCAACCTGTTTTTTGAAGACCGGGATCAATGCCAAGAATATAAGTAGCCATAAAAAAATTCTAAAGGATAACTTATGACGCCGCCATCAGTTTTTCCATGATCTCGTCACTAACCTCAAAATTTGCTGTAACGGACTGGACATCATCATTGTCTTCCAAAGCATCAATCAACCTCAAAACCGTAGCAGCTTGTTCCTCGTCAAGTGGCGTCATGACATTCGGGCGCCAAATCAAACCTGATTTTTTTGGCTCTCCGAATTTAGCCTCCAGCGAATCACGCACAGAAGCAAAATCATCTGCCGCGCAGTGAATTTCATGTATATCTTCATCACTTTCAACATTTTCTGCTCCAGCTTCAAGCGCAGCTTCAAACATATCATCTGCACTGGCTTTATCTGCCGGATAAATAATTTCACCAACACGATCAAACATAAAATTAACCGAGCCCGTCTCACCAAGATTTCCACCATTTTTAGTAAATGTAGAACGAACTTCTGATGCTGTCCGGTTTTTATTATCAGTCAATGCCTCAACAATAATAGCAATTCCTCCCACACCATAGCCTTCATAACGGATTTCTTCGTAATTATCACCATCCGCACCCCCGATTCCCTTAGCTATTGCCCGTTCAATACCATCTTTAGGCATAGATTGTCCGCGCGCTGTAGAAATCGCCAATCTAAGGCGCGGATTCATATCAGGATCAGCCCCGCCAAGCTTAGCCGCCACCATAATTTCGCGCCCTAGCTTGGAAAATAATTTTGCCCTTTTTTTATCCTGAGCACCTTTACGGTGTTGAATATTTGCCCATTTGGAATGTCCGGCCATATTAGTTATTCTTTTGTTGTTTTGATTTCGTTATGCTTAATGTAATATTTTTTTAATGATATTTTTGTATTTTTCAATGAAAAGCTTTTAAATTATTTAAAAACGCTTATCTTATTCTTATGGTCGTAATTAATAACCAAGGTTCTCTAGCAGAAAATTTCGATGAGTTATCAATTAAATAAAATAACAGTTCTGGTGGTCGAAGATAACAAGCCCATGCTTGATCTTACCAAATCCATCCTTAAGTCATTCGGGGTTGGGACGGTTGAAACCGCCTTGGATGGAGAGGAAGGCTTTCGTAAATTCTGTAGTACTAACCCGGATCTTGTAATTGTAGACTGGATGATGGAACCAATGGATGGAATTTCCATGTGCCGCCACATAAGAAATAGTGACGAAAGTCCTAATCAATACGTTCCCGTTATTCTTATGACCGGATTTAGTGAAAAAAAGCGTGTTATTTCGGCGCGCGATGCCGGAATAACAGAATTCCTCGTAAAACCTTTTAACGTACGCGCCCTATATAAGAGGCTGGTGCAAATCGTAGAAAAACCAAGACAATTTGTTAGAGTAGAGGACTTTTTTGGTCCCGACAGACGGAGAAAAAGGAAAGCCGAAGATTACAGCGGACCGTTCAAACGTAAAACAGATGCTGAAAAATTCAGTGCTAAAAAAAAGGATAAAGTTGAACATATTGATTTTAGATAATATGTTAGAGTAGAGATATGGAACAAGATCACTTTAATCAAAAACCCAAGCGTGACGCACAATTCATCACTCCCCCTAACACGCTTAAAAGTAAAGTCGGCGACGGCGGCTTGACAGAGGTCATACTCAACAGAGCGCAGGACTTGCTGGAGAATAATACCCAAGACTTCAGACCGCTTGCAGAAATCTATCTCGAACAAATGCAAAATGGATTGCAATCAGCACAAAATGCATTAACTGCAGACACTGACGAAAATAAGAACGAAAAACTTATTGCCCAAATCCTTTATCCCTGCGTCCAGCTTAAAGCGAACGGCGGTATGTTTCATTATCAACTAGTGACAGATATCGCCAATGTCTTCGTAAAATTCATGGAAGTCGTAGAACGCCTTGATGCCGAAACACTCGAAATTGCACAAGCCTTTTACACCTCGATTAAACTCATTATAAACGGTCAAATCAAAGGTGATGGCGGCCCCAAAGGCAAAGCTCTCATGGATGAACTGAATAGTGCTTGCAAAAGATATTTCGAAAAGCACAAAGAAAAAATCAATATTGATAAAATTTAATCAGCTATCGGGCATAGTTTCCGTCAACACATCACCTAAACGAATAGGTGCAATAGAGCGCGCCAGACCGGTCTTATCATCTGTTACCACTATTGCCCCGCACAACATTTTGTTTTCATTGGCCGTCACGGCATGTTCTCCGGGCAACATTTTAGTAAAGCGCTCTACTGCAATACCCTTCTTAATTCCTATAACACTGTCATAATCACCACTCATCCCTGCATCCGACATATAGGCTGTACCACCGGTCATCACATGTGCATCAGCTGTCGGAATATGCGTATGCGTACCGATAACAGCGGAAACACGCCCGGAAAAATGATGCCCGAAAGCCATTTTCTCTGATGTTGTCTCTCCATGAAAATCTACGAAGATCGCATCACAATTTTTCCCGAGCTTATACTCTTCCAAAAGCTCTTCCATAATCCGAAAAGGATCATCCATGGCCTTCATAAATAGTCGTGCCATTAGATTTACCACTAAAATTTTTTGCCCCGAAGCTATATCAAGGACACAAAACCCATTACCCGGCGTTGTGTTCTTTGGGAAATTAAGCGGACGAAGCAACCTTGGGTCATGCTTTATATAAGCCAGGATCTCTCTTTGATCCCAGACATGGTTGCCTGTTGTAATACAATCCACCCCCCAACCATAAAATTCCTTGCAGAATTTTTCAGTAATACCGCGCCCATGCGCCGCATTCTCGCCATTTACAATTGTAACATCCGGTGACAATTTTTCCTTGAGTTGAGGAAGGTAGGTCTGCAGAGACTCGCGCCCCGAACGCCCCATAAT
>JAOUOR010000072.1 GCA_029880245.1 Alphaproteobacteria bacterium | reverse complement strand
ACAGGATCTGGTTCTGGATGATCCGGGTAGTTATCCGCTGCATATGCTGTATGATCTTGATCTAATTGAAAGCGCTGGATTGAGCGTTTCGGGCAATAGTAATGATAATATTGTTGTCGGCACAAAAGGTGATGATATTCTTGCCGGTGGACAAGGGGGCGATGCTCTCTTTGGTGGTGAGGGAATAGATAAGGTTTTCTACATTAATGACTATTCCGATTATAATGTAATAACGAATGGGACAACAGGCTGGACGACCGTTATTGATCTGATTGGTCTTGAGGGAACAGACACACTAATTGAAATAGAAACTATTTATTTTGGTAATGGCATGTATCAAAACGGCGTATTTACGTCGAGCGGATCAAATCAGCCGCCCGTGGCTATGGATGATGCGTTTAGCGGTGATCAGGATGTGGATATAGTGGGTAATGTTCTGGTCGATAATGGTTTGGGCGCGGATAGTGATCCGGAAAGTGATCCTTTGAATGTGGTAGCTGGCGTTTATGCGACGGCAAATGGTTCTGTCACGTTGGCGGCGAATGGGGATTTTACTTATACGCCGAATGGCGGGTTCTTTGGCGCTGATACTTTTGATTATACTCTGGAAGATGGTCAGGGTAATAGCGATATCGGGACTGTAACCTTTACGGTGAATCCGGTAATTCCGCCTAATGCACCGCCTGTGGCTGTAGATGACGCATTTAGCGGCGATCAGGATGTGGCAATTATCGGCAATGTTCTGGTGGATAATGGTCTGGGCGCGGATAGTGATCCGGAAAGTGATTTTTTGAATGTGGTAGCCGGTGTATATGCGACGGCAAATGGTTCTGTCGCATTAGCGGCTAACGGAGATTTTACCTATACGCCCAATGGTGGGTTCTTTGGGGTTGATACGTTTGATTACACGCTGGAGGATGGGCAAGGGAATAGCGATATTGGCACGGTTACATTTACAATTGATCCGGTATTTATTGGTGGTGATGATGATGTTTTTTATGGAACAGCAGCAGTAGAAGTTTTTGATGGTGGAAATGGCAGTGATACAGTTGATTATAGTGCATCATTGGCGCCTATAGATGTACATCTTCTCAATGGAACGGCGACGGGTGGGGATGCTCAAGGTGATACATTGATATCTATTGAGAACATTATTGGGGCCAATATAAATCAAAGAGATACTATCTATGGTAATGATAGTGATAATACGCTTATGGGTATGGCAGGGGACGATATTTTGACTGGTGGAAAAGGCGCGGATATTATTGATGGCGGGGATGGGCGTGATTATTCCCGCTATAAGGAATCCGATGCGGGTGTGAATATTGATCTTCTGACGAATATAAATACCGGCGGGGATGCCGAAGGTGACTTGCTTTATAATATTGAAGCTATTCAGGGGTCATTTTTTAATGACGTAATTTACGGCAGTAATAATGATGACTGGATTAGCGGCGAGAAGGGTGACGACATTTTAGCCGGACGTTTGGGGCGGGATGATTTATTCGGTAAATCAGGAGCGGACACATTTATATTCGAGGCTAGTAGCGCTTTTTCCGATGTTGACCGCGTACGTGATTTTAGTACGGTTGAAGGCGATAAGATTGATATTTCTGATATTTTGACATCTTATGATCCGTTCACGGAATTACTCACTGATTTTGTTCAAATCACTGATGACGGTACAAGCTCATATCTTGCTGTTGATGCGAATGGTCTTCAAGATAGTGTTGTAGATTTTATCATTATTGCGGAGATAAGGGGTGTCACAGGGATTACGGATGAAGATTCGCTTGTAACTTCCGGTAACTTGGTTGTATAAGGATTTTCGTAAATTTTCTGCGCGTAAAAGAGCGGGTTTTTTTAACTATGAAATATGCATTGGGGTTTTTGCTGGCCTTGGGCTTTTTGGTGCTGGCCTTGCCAAGAGTGTCGGCTTCGAATAATGACGGGGTTATTCCATTATGCAAGGCTTTGAATGAAGAAGAAATTTACGAGAAAAAAAATAAGGATTCCCTTAAATATCTTGTAGCCGGTAAAGATGGCTGGATTTTCAGAACCAAGATGGATTTGAAAGACGATTTTGAGTTATCGGACTGGTCTAAACTGTCTTTTTTCCGTCTAGTCAAAGCTTTCAAATATAAAGGGACAGATCTTGCAGTTATTATGATTCCGACACGCGGATTAGTTGGATATGAATCTTTATTACCGCCATATTCCAAAGAGTATAATCAAGAAAAGGCGATGGCCGGATTCATGAAAATGATAGAAGATATGAAGGCCTCAGGCGTTATTATGGCGGATATGAAGGGGGTTGACCAGATAAAGGACTTTTTCCTAAAGCGCGATAATCATTGGACGGCTGCGGGAGCGGAATTTTCAGCGCGGCGTATGGCTGAAGCAATCATGAAGAGACCTGTATATAGGCAGTTACCAAAGCAATCTTTTGAGGTGACGTCGATAAAGCCCAAGGAAGATAAGGAAGCCAATGATCGCTTTTTGGAGTTTATTGAAGAGGTATGCGGTAAAGAAATCCGGCGAGAAACTTTGCCGGCTGTTTATGATATAGAGCCCAGTGCCGGGAGAGGAGACTTGATGGGTGAGCCCATTAAGCCGGAAGCAGTTTTGCTTGGGACCAGTAACAGTACGCATCCTGATCCGTCTTATGCTAATTTTATAGGGTTTTTGAAAAAACATACATCAATAGATATCGCTAATAAGTCTATTGCGGGTGGTGCTTTTAGCGGCGCTATTTCTAATTATCTTTTGACAGGTCGTTATCATAAAGAAAAACCCAAATTGATTGTATGGGAGCTTGGCGGACATTACGGTCTGGATCAGGACGAAACTTTTCGTGAGATTATCCCATCTCTTTATGGTGAATGTCAGGGCGAGAATGTTATGGCAGAAAAGTCTGGTACTCTGAGCAAGGGTGCGACAACTCTGCTGGAAGGGCTTGCGCAAAAAGAGATGACATCCTACGATTATTATTTGTACTTGGCTTTGGATAATAATACCTTGCGTCAATTCAAGGTGAATTATCTTCACACTCAAGGGAGTAAAGATATTATGAAGTTTGATCGTAAGCGTAGTGAAGTGCAAAAGAACAACGGTATTTTTTATTCCGAACTTCGCTATGGTATTAGCAATCCGCTCGCCAAGGTTACACTAGAGGCAGATGATGCCTGGGGTAAGTACAAGGCTAAAATTTGTAAAGTCCCAATAACCTATTAAAGAAAAGAGAGGAAGAAAATGCTTATGCGATTTCTTCACGGACTTTATTATACAAATCAACGCTGATCTGACTTTTTTCGTCCAACTCGAATGTGCCGCGACCATAAGCATCTACATAGCGAATGATATCATCTTCTGAGCATAGTCCCATTTGTTTTTCGTAAACAAGGCAAGGTTTGTCCGAACCATTGGCCATGCAATGAATAGCACCCAAGGGAACTTCTATGCTTTCGCCTTTTTGTAAAGTGATGTGTTTGTCATCCATTACGACTTCTAGTGTACCTTCTTTGACTTCCCAATATTCACGACGGTGATTGTGGGATTGGAGGGAAAGAATCTGCCCCGGATTGACTGTTATATGTTTTTCACAATATTCATCCCCATTTGGGTCATGTCCGACTCCAATTACAACATATTCACCCCAAGGGCGTTTATCGCTGTCACCAACACTATAAGAATCCATGTTAGAGGCCGGTTTTAAAGTATCCATAGTTTTATCCTCAAAAAATATTTGCAATTCGATTTAATAAGTGTTTTATTCGCAAAGTTTTTTAACCCGCTTTTTGATTAGCTGGCACTATAGATAAAAAATATATAATTTTCCATAAAAAAATACCTGTTTCGAAGAAATAGCTTGAAATTGTCGGCATCTTCTTGTACGAAAACGAAGAATAAGGCTAGGGGAATACTAGTTAACGGTTAGAAATATATAAAGAGAACAGGTTGCAAAGAGAATTATGGGTCAATCGGAGATAAAAAATATTGTTCACGAATCTGAAACACAAAGGCAATATGTTCGCCTTCCTGTTCCAGCAAAGGCAAAAATAGTAGACGCGGAATTTGATATTAAAGATTTGTCATCTGGCGGCCTGAGTGTTTTAAAAGTAGGTAAGCCTTATGAGATAGGGACCATTATTCCTATCGAATTATTTTTACCATTTAGTGCATTTTCCCTAGAAATTGTTATCGACACAGAGGTTAAGTATTATGATCTTAAGGAGCAAACGCTTGGGTTGCAATTTGTAAATGTTACACAAGATCAGGTGGCTCTTCTTAATCATGTTATGAAATCCTTTATGGCTGGGGAAATTGTCAGGTCTGGTGATCTTTTAAACGTTGCTGCGCGAGAAAATTTTGTTACAGAGCGCAAGAAAAATTCTACGGATAAAACGCCTGTGGTTAATGTTTCAAGACAAATTCCAGGTTTACTGGTGATTACGACATTAGGCATAATCGCGGCCGCCTTTATTGCTTTAAATATATATGATAGTATGTTTACCTTGCGCACTAGCAATGCTGTTGTTAAGGGTGCGGAAATACAGGTGCGCGCAGTTAGTCAAGGTATGTTTCATTCAAAAATAGAAGCGAGTGACAGAGAAGTTTCTGATCGTCAGGAAATAGGTTCTGTGAATGGAGATGATTTGAAGAGCCCTTGTGAATGTATTATTTCCCAAGTTCATAGGCAGGATGGGGAGTTCGTTATTCCCGGCGATCCTATTTTGACCTTGGTGCCAAAAGAGAGCGCCCCATGGATTGTCGCAACTATAAAGGCGTCTGATGCGACAAAGCTTAGTTTAAAAAATGTTGCACATATTTCAATTGCCGGTAGCCCCATTGAGGTGAAGGGATATGTTGCATCTATAAAATCTGTTACAAATACTGTGTTTGATGGTTCAGGATCACGTATGGCGGAGGTTCGCATTATACCCGAGCAAAATCTTGATGTTGACTTATCAGGGCGGCCTGCAAAGGTTGTTTTTATAACAAGGTGATTTTTTTTGTAATTCTGCGTAGTTTTGTGTATAGTGCGCCAAACTTTTCATAATGGTTTATTGAACTGATTGTGAGAGGCGCAAACTGAGAACAGGAAATTGAGTAGGTGTATAATGAGTATTATTCCAGTTGTGTTGTGTGGTGGTTCGGGTACAAGATTATGGCCTGCTAGTCGCGAGAAAACTCCAAAACAAT
Organism: Alphaproteobacteria bacterium; assembly: GCA_029880245.1. GTDB lineage: Bacteria > Pseudomonadota > Alphaproteobacteria > Micavibrionales > Micavibrionaceae > UBA1672. The sequence goes on along the minus strand of JAOUOR010000072.1, from coordinate 5,013 downwards.
TTTTGAGCTTGATGTCTGAACATTCATTGATTCAGGAAACTGTTATGCGTGCTTTGGAGATTAGCGGTGCTAAAAGCGAAGAAGTTGTAACTGTAACGCTCGGTGCAATGAGAGAGGGTGTTTATGAACAGCTTTCTGCTTTAGGTGAAGGTGCTGTAAAACATATCTTATCTGAACCTATGGCCCGTGATACAGCGGCAGCGATTGCATTTGCTGCTCTTTATATAGAAAAGAATTTTGGTAAAGATGCCATTATGTGGGTCTTGCCGTCTGATCACCATATCGGAGATGACGAGGCCATGAGAAGTGCATTGCAGGATGCTGCTCAGGCTGCTCGGGATGATTATCTTGTAACCTTTGGTATTTGCCCGACTCGCCCTGAAACGGGTTATGGTTATATTCGTGTTGGCGAGAAAATGGGTGAAAAAACAACAGCTCATATCACGGATTCTTTTGTTGAAAAACCAAATCGTGAGCTTGCCCAGCAATATCTGGATGATGGTCGTTATCTTTGGAATAGCGGTATGTTTTTATTTAAGGCGGGACGTGTTATCGATCAGTTTGAAAAACATGCTGAAGATGTTCTGAAAGCCGTCAAGATCTCTATGAGAGAATCTTTGGATCAGAGACAACCGTCTCCCGTTGAGTATGCTAATATCGCCAAGCAGCCCTTTGATAAGGCTATCATGGAGAAAAGCAGGTTAGTGTCTGTTGTCCCTTGCGATCCGGAATGGTCTGATATTGGTTCATGGGAAAGTCTTTGGGAAATCAAGGATAAGGATGAAAAGGGCAATGTCGGCGATAAAAACGCAAAATTTTTTGATTCTGAAAACTGTCTTATACACAATAAAAACCGCCTGGTAGTTTGTGCCGGCGTGCGAGACATTGCTGTGATCGAAGAGGATGATGCCATATTAGTGGTTGCCCGTTCGAATAGTGATGTTATCAAAAGTCTTGTCAATAGTATGAAGGATGAAGGGCGCACTGAAGTTGCCGAATCTGTATCTCAGGAGTCTAAGTTAGGGCCTCAAGAATATGAGATTGACTCAGGGGATGTTATGACTTTGCAAGGAATTGAAGGCGAGAACAGATTTTTGACTGTTCTTCAAGGGCATGTTTTGGTGACGACTTTACAAGATCAAAGGAATTATGGAATCGGTGAGAATGTATTTATAGACGGAAATATGGTTTACAAAATCCGAAATACAAGTGATGATGTCCTGAGATTGCTGGATGTTCGTCATACTAAGCCGCGTGATGTATCTGAACAGGTTGACATAGTTGACAGCGTAAAAGTTAAGGACGCTGCGTAGTATAATTAATAATAAAGAAAGATAATTTAGTGCTTAAGAATCTCTCGCAGGTAAGACGGTTCGTTTTATTCCTTGCTTTAGTGGGTGTGGTGTCGTGTGCCAACATGGATCTTGATCTTGATACAGGCAAGGAAGCAAGGCGTGCGGGTGATTATGCTTTAGCCAAGCATCATCTTGAGCCATTGGCGGAATTTGGTGTTGATGAAGCTAAGTATGAATATGGCCTTGTATTACTTCGTAAAGAAGATGCGGATTATGCACAGGCTATGAAATATTTTGAAACTGTCCGGGGGAAAAGAGAGGGGAATGCTTTATTCGAAATAGGGCAAATGTATGAAAAAGGACGGGGCGTAAGAAAGAGCGTGGATACAGCTTTGGATTATTATGCCAAGGCAACAGAGAAGGGGTATAGCCGCGGCGCTTATCAAAGTGCATCTATTTTTGAGAAGAAAAGAGATTATAACCAGGCATTGGCCCTTTACAAAAAAGCTCTGGATGGTAAGTTTACGAAGGCTGCGTATGGAATCGGTCGGTTATACGAACGTGGTCGCATTGGTGAAAAAGATTTGGTAACGGCTCTGTCCTGGTATATCCATGCTGAAGAAATTGGTGTAAAGGGTATGACCAAGAATATCGAAAGAGTAAAATCCCGTCTTGGGGCTGAGGACATATCCAAAGCTTACGAGGCTTCAAGACGTCTTTAAAAGCCTCACTCGTGTGTTTTTTTATTTATAAACTTAAGGTTTTTTGTGATGAATCGTCTTCTCTCTTTGTCTTTTCTGATAGGGTGTTCTGCCGTAGCGGTTGGAGCTTTTTCTTCGTCGGCATATGCTGAGCCGGAATTCAATTTTACAACAGATTTGAAAGCACAGTTTACAGTAGATGAAAATGATGATTTAGGAACGCGTGCAAACGATACACGTGATGCGCAGGCTTATGAGGTGAAGTTTCGTGCGGAAGGGAAGTTAACAGACCATGTTTCTGTTTTTGGTGAAGCCCGCGCTGTTGAGAATAATGGGGATGGCGGCTCGGTGGATTCTGATACGGGTGAGTCCTCAGGACGTGAAGACTTTGTTGAACTTCGTCAGTACTGGATTGAATATTCCGATCTTTTTGATGCGAATCCCTTAGCTATTCGTGTAGGTCGCCAGCGTATTAGAGATGATTATTCGGTTTGGTGGAACCGGGACCTTGACGCCGTTACTCTTAGATATGATGCTACATTATTTAGCGGTTTGCTTGCTGTAGGTGAAAACCTGACAGAATACCGCTCTAGCGGTGATGCTTTTAATCGCGATGATGAGGACTTATTCCGTGTGCTTGGCCAGACATCATGGCAATATGCGAGAGGCCATTATATTGAAGGACGCTTTGCCTATCAGGATGATCATTCAGGTATGGAAGGTGTCGGGGCGCTTGTTTCTTCTGATGATCGGGATGAGCAGGATGGCGATTTGTGGTGGTTTGGTGCGCGTTTGAAAGGTGATGTATATAATAACGGTTTATGGGATGATACCAGACCATTTAAATACCGCGCTGATATCATGTATGTGACAGGGGATGAGGATGTGCAGACAAGCACAGCCGGACCGGGCAATTTAAGAACAGTTTCTTCAGTGACGAATAATGACGTATCAGGATGGGGGATGGACCTTGGTGCGGAGTTTCCTCTTCCTGTATATCAATCACCTGTTTTGATTCTTGGGTATGCCTATGGTTCCGGGGATGAGACGGCAGGGGATGGTAATGATGATTCGTTCCGCCAGACCGGACTTGACGGGAATAGCAGTAGATTGGGTGTTTCTTCCGGGTCTCTTAATAATTATGGTTCTGTCCTAAGGCCTGATTTGTCGAATATTCATATCCTGACAGCTGGCTTAGGTGTGCCTTTGTTCAAAGCCTCGGATGTTTCAGCCATTTATCGCTATTATGCTCTGGATGAGAATGCTACCTCTCTTGTATCAAGTGGAATTGATGCGACATTGAATGGTACAGATCGTGATTTGGGCCAAGGTCTGGATATTGTTCTGAATGTTGACCTTCGTGAAGAGTTTGGTTCTTTTAAAAAATCACCTTTTAAGCGCATCGGATTTAAAACCACTTTGGGCATGTTTAATGGTGGTGATGCTTTTGGTGCGGGCGAGGGCGAGACGGCCTATCGAGCTCAGATGGAATTTCGCTTCCGCTTTTAATCCTCTTTACTTGGCCTGATACATTTTTTTTGCTGCTTTTTCAATGGTTTTGGTTTATGAACTGTGCCCATAAGGTATGAACGGAGAATAAACAATGAGCGAAGAAGATATTAAGCCTAATAGTGAGGCTTTCGAGCGTGAAATATTAGTCGCCCCTAGCGGTTTTCGTGAATATGATGCGCGTTGGCTTTATCCGGAGCAATTAAACCTCAGAGGCGTGCAGCAATTGGGCGCCGGTATTGCTACGCTGATGCAGCGTGAAGACAAGGATCCCGTGATTGCGGTAGGACATGATTATCGTTCCTACAGTGCTACGATCAAGCAGGCTTTGATTATTGGTTTGATGTCTGCTGGTGCGCACGTTAGGGATATTGGTCTTGCGATTTCTCCGGCTGCTTATTTTTCACAATTCGAACTTGATGCGACAGGTGTGGCAATGGTCACGGCAAGCCATAATGAAAATGGCTGGACTGGTGTAAAGATGGGTATGGAGCGGCCGCTGACTTTTGGACCGGAACTGATGGGTAAACTCAAAGAGATGGTTCTGTCCGGCGATCTGGAATATAAGGCTGGCGGGTCTTATACTTATATAGATGATATGAAGCAGCGATATTTGGCGGATGTTACCAAAGGTGTAAAAATCAACCGCAAGATTAGGGCTGTTGTAGCGTGTGGTAACGGCACGGCAGGGGCTTATGCACCTGAGGCCTTGGAAGCTATAGGCATTGAGGTTATCCCGATGGATTGTGAGCTTGATTATACTTTCCCGCGTTATAACCCGAATCCTGAAGATATGGAAATGCTTCATGCGATGAGTGAAAAGGTGAAGGAAGTCGGCGCAGATGTTGGCTTTGCTTTTGATGGTGATGGTGATCGCTGCGGCGTGGTTGATAATACGGGCGATGAAATTTTTGCCGATAAGATCGGTGTGATGTTGGCCCGTGATCTGGGTAAAATATACGACAAGCCGACTTTTGTCGTCGATGTAAAATCAACCGGTTTATATCATAGTGACCCTGTGTTGCAGGAACTTGGTGTGACGACGGATTACTGGAAGACAGGGCATTCCTATATTAAGCGCCGTGTTAATGAATTAAACGCATTGGCCGGTTTCGAAAAAAGCGGGCATTTCTTTTTGAATGCCCCGATTGGCCGCGGCTATGATGATGGTATTCTAACGGCTGTTCTCATTTGTCAGATGTTGGATCGTCAGGCCGATAAGACAATGGAGGACCTCAAGAATGACTTGCCTAAGACGTGGAGCTCTCCGACGATGTCTCCGTATTGTGGTGATGAGGTTAAATATGATGTGGTTGAACGTGTTATAGCGCATTTCCAAGGCCTGTTTGATAAGGGCGAGAGCTTTATGGGGCAGAAAATTAAGGATATTGTTACCGTGAATGGTGTTCGCATTACCCTTGAGGATGGCACTTGGGGGTTGGTAAGAGCCTCGTCTAATAAGCCGTCTTTAGTTGTAGTAGTAGAAAGCCCTGTTTCAAAAGAAAATA
>JAOUOR010000120.1 GCA_029880245.1 Alphaproteobacteria bacterium | reverse complement strand
TTGATTGCCGTTATCATCTTCCAGATCAGGATCAGCGCCCGGATCATCATCTCCCTGATTACCTTGTCCGCCTTCATCCTCGTCTACGCCGTCATCGTCGGGATCATCGCCATCGTCTTCCGGTTCACTCGTATCTGTCTCTCCCTCAGGCTCGTTAACACCCGGCTGGCGTGATTCCTCGCTGATAACTTCACCGGGATTATTTTCCAGCGTTGTGCCTTCAAAAACTTGTTCGCCTGCGGTATCCGGCTGCTCTCCGGCAATAGTTTCAAGCGAGGCCGCATTACTCGTATCGGATGCATTGCCCGCGCTGCTAATCGTAGACTCCACCGTTTGTTCCGCAATCGGCGCAAGATCAGAAATTTCAAATTCTTCGCTCTGCAAATTGCGGTTGGTTTTCGCCACATCATCGGGGTTTTGTACAGCGTCTTCCTGCACGGCAGGGTCAAGCTCCCCGAGCACACCAAGCAAAGCCGTGTCTTCGCCCAGCGCTTTACCGAGCGCGCCCTGGGATGCCCCATCTTCCGGTGCGGCGCTACGCCCGTCGGCTTCCATTTCCCGTGCGCGCAGTTCATTTTGATGCGTGTCTTCAGTATCCTGCAGGACTGTAAATTGGTCGAGATCCTCCCGCGCGGAGTCCATATCTTTTGGATTTTCTTTCTTTTTGCTCTTATCACCTTCCGCCATTTTTCACCCTCCTAAGCCCAGTGATGACAATGTGCCGTTGTACTTTCCAAGAGTGTTGGAAAATGCAACAGTGACCTTTCCACTAAGTGCCTGTTTTGGTTCGGATGCGGACTTTCTATTATCATATTCTACAAATTCAACACCGCCACAAGTATTATGGTTACCCTGAGAAAAATAAGATAAGGTCATATGGATACAATCTTAGGTTATGGAATTACTGAACAAATCTCGCTAAAGTTTAACTTTTGCAGGATGAAATGTAAATCTTATAAGAGATGAAGATTCTATCTCTCAATCTTAAATTGTGAAAAAACAAAGGGGTAGAGCGGAATAAAAAGAAACGGATGAGTAGACAAGCATCCTATCGTATGAGGGTTACCTCTGCGCATCCTTGAGTGCCTTGCTCAGACGCATCAAAAAATTATCCGAATCGAAGGGCTTCACGATATAATCCACCGCGCCCAGCTCCAAACAACATGACACATCACCGATTCGGTTATCTTTGGTCAGCATAATGACAGGAATATCCCGTGTATTGTCATTGGCTTTGAGTTCGATCAGAACCTGATTGCCGTCCATTTCCGGCATCTGGCGGTCGAGAATAATTGCGTCGGGCCGGTCAGCCCGTACTTTCTTCAACCCTTCTTTGCCGCTCAGAGCCGTTACGGATGTATAATTCGCGCCCTCCAAAATTACTTCAACGGCGGTCAGGATTGTATTGTCGTCATCGATCACCAGAACTTTTGCCATGTGCGCTTACCCCTTTGTAAAAAATTCTTTTCCCATTCTATCTTATGTTTCGCATGCCTTAAACCCAAAGCCGAAAACATGCATGCGATAGAATGTGATCGACTGGAACGCTCAAAAGATTCAAGCAACTTTTACAGCCTTTGTCTCCGGCAGATATTTCTCCAGCATTTCAACAACGGCCCCGATGCGCATCGGCTTGGCCATATAATCGTTAGCCCCGGCTTCTATGCATTTCGCCTTGTCTTCGGGCATGGCATTGGCCGTCAGCGCGACGATTTTCAAACCCTGGCCCCATTTCCTCGAATATGCCGCATAGCCTCATACTCGTCCATGACCGGCATCATGCAGTCCATAAAGATGAGGTCGTATGCGGCCTTTTTGTCTTCCAGTCTTGCAACGCCCTCCCGCCCATCGAACGCCGTATCGAAAGAACAGCCCAGCTCTTCCAGGATGGTTTCAATCATCAACCGGTTGGTCTGGTTGTCCTCGACAATCAAAATATGCGCATCGAATTGCGGTGTTTCCTCTAGCGCTTCATCTTTTGCCGCCTGTTCCTCATCGCCGCGCTGCTCCGGCATTAAAAGGTCTACAACCTTTTCCATCAACATATCGGGCGAATGGTCACCCCCCATTTTAGAGTCCATGATAAAAGTGAATCCGATCTGCGTCTGTAGTTGTACTCCATTCGCCACGCCTCGATTTTGGATTTTGCATCATTTAGACCTAAAAACCAAGCTGTATTCAAACATTCTTGCCTGAATCGGCTGTTAAAAGCTTCAATAAATGCATTATCCGTAGGTTTTCCGGGGCTTGAGAAGTCCAATTCGACACCATGAGTATACGCCCACAGGTCAAGCTCTTTAGATATGAACTCCGGTCCGTTATCAACCCTGATTGTCTTGGGAATACCATATTCACGAACAGCATGATCCAGTGTATCAATCACATCCGTGGCGGGGTAACGATATCCCACGCCAATAGCCGGACACAGCTTGCCGAACGCATCGACAATAGTTAATATCCGCAAGCGTTGCCCGTTATAGAGCTGATCCGCCATAAAATCCATCGCCCAGATATCATTGATGGCTTTCGGATCTCTTCAATCTTCCCTAAGCTTTGCCGAAACTTTGCGTTTGGGTGTTTTATTGGGCTGGTGCTTTGGAATGGGCTTTGAAGGGAGGAGAGCACGCTCTCCTCCCTTTAGCCATAAACTGCGCCAATAATAAAAAGTTGAACGCGGGATGCCAAAATAGCGACAAGTCTTTGCTGCATTACCGCTTTGTTGT
>JAOUOR010000021.1 GCA_029880245.1 Alphaproteobacteria bacterium | reverse complement strand
TGCGATATGTTGCGCCCATTCCATAAACTTGACCATTTCGTGGCCATCAAGATGGTGCATGGAAACCGTAATTGTCCATAGACCTAAGCAGAGCTGTGCCAACAAGAGAAGCAGAACTGCAATATCGGCAAGAGAGCTTGTCGCTCTTATACGCGGATCAAATAAACGACGATGTAAAAGAACAAGAAGACCAATCAGGCAAAACACGCCAGCTACACCGCCTGCAACCATAGCTAAAATCTGTTTTGCTCCGTGAGATATTCCCAGCGTGTCAAAAACAACGATCGGCGTAAGCAAACCCACAATATGCCCTACCAGAATTACAAGTATTCCAAGGTGAAAAAGCACGCTGCCGACAATCAGTTGTTTGCGCCTTAGTATCTGGCTTGATTTTGATCTCCATGAATACGGATCGCGATCAAATCGCAAAATGCTCCCAAGAACAAAAAATGCAATGGCTATATAAGGAAAAATCTGAAAAAGAAAAAAATCCATGGATCTATATCTCCTTATTCTGATTAAGATCGGCCTTTGGTATATTCATCCGCGCCAGCATTTCCTCTGCCTTGGGACAGCCGCCTACAACGTCTTGCCCGGTAGTCTGAAGGGAATTTTCAAAGGCAAACTGTTCTTCCCAAGCTTCATCAAGCTCATCAAATGACCGAATATTTCCTGCAGATTCCTTAAGTGCAATCTCAACAGCTTTTTTATCCGGTCTGGTAGCAGAAGCAGCAATCAAGGCTTCAAACGCAGCAGCGTACGGAGACTTCCTGTTTTTCAACCGCCCGGCCAGCACACCCAGAATATTGGCTATTTCCCCCAGATTATTTCGCGCTTCACTTACATCTATCCCTGAAAGATATTCAAGAAAGAGTGGCAAATAATCCGGCATCTCCTCTGTGTTAATGAGCAGCCCGGAGTCTTTGTATAATTCAGAAAGATCAACCAGTGCCTGACCACGATCCCGGGAATCGCCGTGAACGTGCTCAAATAGATGTAGACAAAGTGATGGCGTGCGATCAAATAAATCGACATATTCTTCCTGCAAATCCAGCATATCCTGACCGGCCATCCAGTCGATCAAACGATCAACTTCTCTCATGGCCTCATCCGGCAACCATTTTTCTTTTTCAAGAATTTCCTGACATGCCCGCAAATTAACCTTCATTTCTTCGACAGGATAAGTCAGGAGATATCCCAGTATTTTTAATGTCTTCATCTCATTTCGTCCTTACTTACAGCCACAACTACCACTTCCGCAGCCGCCACTAGTATTTTTCCCTGATACGCTGGTCTTGCCTTGTGCAAACAGAGTATTAACACGATTGTCCTTGCCAGAAGCGCTGCGACCCCGCCAGCTTTTTGGATTTTCAAACATCTCAAAATCACTGTTAGAATGAGAGGAGCAGCCATTGCCGAAACTAAAGCCGCACGCCCCGCTCTCGCCGTAAGCATCCAAAGTCTCCTCACGATGCCCGGTAGGAATTACATATCTGTCTTCGTAGCTGGCCAGCGCCATGATTTTATACATATCCTTGACCAATTCTTCCGACAGGCCAACTTCGTCAAGGATGCTTTGATCTGCTCCTCCCTCAATCAGAGTCCCGCGCATATACTGACGCATCGCCATCATGCGCTTGAGGGCCAAAATAACAGGCTCTTCTTTTCCAGCCGTCAACAAATTCGCAAGATACTTCACCGGAATGCGCATTTTATCGATGTCAGGCATAATCCCGTTTTTGCTCGGAAGCTTTCCGTCTTCAAAAGCAGACTGGATCGGGCTAAGCGGCGGAATATACCAGACCATCGGCAAGGTCCTGTATTCCGGGTGCAAAGGCAAAGCGACCTTCCAGTCCATCGCCATTTTATAAATAGGCGAGTTCTGTGCACCCTCGATCCAGTTTTCCGGAATGCCGTCCTTGCGTGCCTGCACGATGACGTCAGGATCGTTCGGATCGAGAAAGATACTGCATTGAGCCTCGTATAGATCCTCAACGTCCTGTACACTCGCGGCTTCTTCTATGCGATCCGCATCATAAAGCATAACTCCCAGATAGCGAATGCGCCCAACGCATGTCTCAGAGCATACAGTAGGCTCACCATTTTCCAGACGCGGATAGCACAAGGTACATTTCTCTGCTTTTCCAGATTCCCAGTTATAATATATCTTTTTATATGGACAGCCAGATACACACATGCGCCATCCACGGCATTTGTCCTGATCAATAAGAACAACACCATCTTCTTCGCGCTTATAGATCGAACCGGACGGGCACGATGCCACACAGGCAGGATTCAGGCAGTGCTCGCACAGACGCGGCAAATACATCATGAACGTATTTTCAAATTTTCCGTAAATTTCTTCTTCGATATTTCTGAAGTTATAGTCCTTGCGACGATGCTCAAACTCGGTGCCCAGAATTTCTTCCCAGTTTGGTCCCCATTGAATCTTTTCCATACGCTCGCCGGAAATCAAAGACCGGGGCCGGGCCGTTGGCATGGCTTTGGATTCGGGAGCATTTTGCAAATGATCGTAATCAAAGGTAAACGGCTCATAATAATCATCGATTTCCGGCATATCGGGATTACCAAAAATCTTGGACAGAATGCGCCAGCGGCCACCCTGCTTTGGTTCAATCTTGCCGTTTGACTTACGACGCCAACCGCCGTTCCATTTATCCTGATTTTCCCACTCTTTTGGAAAACCAACACCGGGCTTCGTTTCTACATTGTTGAACCACGCATATTCCATGCCTTGCCGGGATGTCCACACATTCTTGCATGTCACAGAGCAAGTATGACACCCGATGCATTTATCAAGGTTTAGCACCATACCTATTTGAGCACGTATTTTCATTACTCTGCCGCCTCCATGTTTTCATTTTGGCCTTCCATCCAGTCAATATCCTGATCCTCGATCTTGCGAACAATCACAAATTCGTCACGATTAGACCCCACAGTGCCATAATAGTTGAAACCGTATGATTGCTGGGCATAGCCACCGATCATATGGGTTGGTTTTATAGTCGTCCGCGTAACAGAATTATGAATACCGCCACGTGCGCCCGTAATTTTGCTTCCTGGGGTATTCACAATTTTTTCCTGTGCGTGGTACATCAAAAGCATCCCGTCATTCACACGCTGTGAAACGACCGCACGCGCCGTTATCGCTCCATTTGTATTGAACACTTCGACCCAGTCATTGTCCTTGATCCCTGCCTTTTTTGCATCAGGCTCGCTCATCCAGACAATCGGCCCGCCTCGCGAGAGGGTTAACATATGTAGGTTATCTGAATAGGTGGAGTGAATGCCCCATTTCTGGTGCGGCGTAATAAAGTTAAGAGTAATATGCGGTATTTTATCATCACCGTGCTTTTCAATCATAGACTGAACCGTCGCCGTATTGATCGGCGGTCTGTATGATACAAGTCCCTCGCCGAAATCGAGCATCCACGGATGATCCTGATAAAGTTGTTGACGTCCAGTCAAAGTGCGCCACGGGATAAATTCATGAACATTGGTATAGCCTGCATTGTAGCAGACATGCTCTGATTCCAGACCGCTCCAAGTTGGAGAACTGATAATCTTGCGGGGCTGTGCCTGAATGTCGCGGAAACGGATTTTCTCTTCTTCCTTAGGTTTTGCCAGATGTGTATGATCGCGCCCGGTAATCTTGCCAAGTGCCTCCCATGCTTTAACAGCAACCTCACCATTGGTTTCCGGCGCGAGTGTCAAGACGACTTCACATGCATCAATGTCAGTGACAATTTTAGCGCGGCTATCTTTGTTTTCGCCATTCAGTGCCTTCAGAAATTCGATTTCGTGATCGGTGTTCCAGCCGATGCCTTTCCCTCCATTACCCAGCTTTTCCATCAGCGGGCCAAGCGATGTAAAACGTTCATACGTCGCTGGATAATCGCGCTCCACCACCTTCATAGCAGGAGCCGTTTTACCCGGAATCAAATCACATTCGCCCTTGCGCCATTCCTTTACGTCTGGCTGGGCCAGTTCTCCGGGCGTATCATGTTGGATCGGGGTCAGAACGATCTCTTTCTCTGCGCCGAGATGCCCGAGCGACAGTTCAGAGAATTTTCTGGCTATGCCCTTATAAATTTCCCAGTCAGAACGACTTTGCCAAACCGGATCAATGGCTTTTGACAGCGGGTGAATAAACGGATGCATATCAGATGTATTAAGATCGTTTTTCTCATACCAGCTTGCAGTCGGCAAAACGATATCGGAATACATGCAGGTTGTTGACATTCGGAAGTCCAGCGTTACGACCAGATCAAGTTTTCCTTCCGGTGCCTGATCGTGCCATACTACTTCCTCTGATCCTGTACGGCCTTCCTCGCCCAGATCCTTACCTTGCACACCGTGCTGCGTCCCAAGAAAATGTTTAAGGAAATATTCGTGCCCTTTCCCGGACGAACCCAACAAATTCGAACGCCAGACAAACAAATTGCGCGGCCAGTTATCCGGATGATCAGGATCTTCGCAAGACATACGCAAATCACCATCTTTCAGACGCTTAACAACATAGTCAACGGGATCTACACCCTTTTCCTCCGCCTGATGCACCAGATCAATCGGGTTTTCCTGTAACTGGGGAGCAGACGGCAACCAGCCCATACGCTCGGCGCGGATATTGCAGTCAATCAACGACCCTTTCCAGCTTTCCTTGTCTGCCATAGGGGAAAGAATTTCATTTATACCCAGTGTCTCATAACGCCATTGATCCGTATGCGCGTAAAAGAATGATGTAGAGTTTTGCTGACGCGGAGGGCGAGCCCAGTCCAGTGCAAAAGCCAAAGGCAGCCAGCCCGTTTGCGGGCGCAGTTTTTCCTGCCCGACATAATGCGACCATCCCCCGCCTGATTGACCAATACAGCCGCAAAAAACCAGCATATTGATGCAGGCACGGTAGTTCATATCCATGTGGTACCAGTGATTCATCGCCGCGCCGATGATAATCATGGACTTGCCATGCGTCTTATCGGCATTATCTGCAAACGCACGGGCAACCTGAATGATTTTCTCTGCCGACACGCCTGTGATGCTTTCCTGCCATTTCGGGGTATAGGGTATGTTTTGATTATAGTCGGATGCGACATTCTCGCCGCCCAACCCCTTACGTTCTATTCCGTAATTAGCGCAAACAAGGTCAAATACTGTCACGACAGGCACTTTTGAACCGCCCAGTTTCAGATATTTAACCGGCAGCTTCCGATCCAGAATTTCACTTTGCTTATTGGCTGTGAAATAACCATGCTCATGCTCTGCATTTGCAAAATAGGGAAACCCAACATCAAGAATATCCTCGTGATTGCCAAGCAATGTTTTTTGTGGCCGGAACTCTTTGCCTGACTTTGCATCTGTCGGCACGATATTCCACTTTCCTTCCTCCCCCCAACGAAAGCCTATAGAACCTGTTGGAACAGTCACATCACCAGTTTCTTCATTAAAACAAACAGTTTTCCATTCAGGGTTATTTTTTTCTCCCAGGGATTTATCAAAATCGGAAGCACGCACCAAGCGTCCTGGTACATAACGTCCATCCCGTTTTTCAAGCTTAACAAGGAAAGAAAAATCAGAATATTTTCTCGTATAATCATCAAAATATTCCGAAGTGTTCTCCAGATGAAATTCTTTTAAAATAACATGCCCCATCGCCATACCGACAGCAGCGTCCGTACCCTGCTTGGGGTTTAACCAGATATCGCCGAATTTAGACGCCTCTGAATAATCCGGTGTGATCGTTACAACCTGAGTCCCCTTATAACGCGCTTCCGTCATGAAATGCGCATCCGGTGTGCGCGTCTGCGGCACATTGGAGCCCCACATAATGATAAAGCCGGAATTATACCAATCCGCGCTTTCCGGAACGTCTGTCTGCTCACCCCATGTTTGTGGCGAAGCGGGCGGCAAATCGCAGTACCAGTCGTAAAAACTCATGCACACACCGCCAATCAATGACAGGTAACGCGATCCGGCTGCATAAGACACCATCGACATGGCCGGAATAGGAGAAAATCCGATAACGCGATCCGGCCCGTGTTCTTTGATGGTATGAATGTTGGAGGCCGCGATAATTTCATTTACCTCATCCCACTCGGCGCGGACAAATCCACCACGCCCGCGCACTTTTTGATATTCAGCACGCAATACCGGATCAGATTGAATAGCTTTCCATGCCTCCACCGAATCGCCATGCCGTCCTTTCATAACCCGCCACATCTTCAAAAGACGTTTACGGATTAACGGATATTTCAACCTGTTGGCAGAATAGATATACCAGCTATAACTAGCACCTCGCGAACAGCCGCGCGGTTCATGATTTGGCAGGTCAGGACGCGTACGAGGATAATCCGTTTGCTGTGTTTCCCATGTAATCAGACCGTTTTTCACATAGATTTTCCACGAACAAGAACCTGTGCAGTTCACCCCGTGCGTAGAGCGAACGATTTTATCATGCGCCCATCGACCGCGATACGCTTCTTCCCACTTTCGGTTTTCTTCCGTAGTCACACCATGCCCGCCTGAAAACTTCTCACGCTTCTGAGAAAAATAGGATATGCGGTCTATAAAATAGCTCATTCTTGTTTCCTCATTAATTAAGGGTTTTTATGTTTTGCACCTGGGCGCAGATAACACCACCAATTCAAAACAACACAGAAAGCATAGAATGCCGCAAAGCCATACAAAGCTACTTCCGGCGTTTTCAGTTCGATTTGCTCCCCAAGAACCTTAGGAATGATAAACGCGCCATAGGCTGCCACAGCAGATGTCCAGCCAAGAACAGGACCTGTTTGCTCCTTGTTAAAAACCATGGCAATCGTACGGAATGTCGATCCATTGCCCAGCCCTGTGGCTGTAAAAAGCACAAGAAAAAGCAGTAAGAACGGAACAAAGTAAACTTCCGGCGTAGCGGACCCATAAGCCGCTTTCATGTAATAAGCAACGCCCAGAGCACTAGCCACCATTACAACAGAACAAAGTTGCGTGATAAATGCCCCTCCCATCTTGTCAGCAATTTTACCTCCGACAGGACGGATCAAGGCACCAATAAAGGCACCCATCCACGCATACATAAGTGCGCTAGGAGCATTGGGGTTGGACATATCATGCGTCATTACACCATCCACAACGACATGCTGGAACCCGAAAATTACCTTTATTGCCAATGGAAAAGCCGCCGCAAAGCCAATAAACGACCCGAATGTCATGGTATAGATGATCGTCATTACCCAAGTATGAGGATTCTTGAAAATCTGATATTGACGTTTCAAACTCGCTCCGGTTTCACCGGGAAGCATTTTAAGTAATATAACAGTAACGGCGATCACACCCGGCAATACTATATATTTGCTAATATTGTAACCAGAGCCATTCGCAGTTTCCGGCAACATAAGCCATAAACCTACAGCAGCAACGGCCAAAGCAATGGTTAGCATTATTCCAATCTGCAAGAAAGCCATGGGCGGATCACCCAGTCCGGGCGATACGTGCTTGGCTTTGATATTATCCATGCCAAGCCATGCAGCAATAGAAAGCGGTAAAAGGAATACAAGCCATATAAAACCGGCATTTTGTATATAAGTGTCTGCTCCGGCAGGAATTTTTCCAATTAATGTTCCGCTCGAGGTTTCAAGCACCATCGGAACTCCACCGAAAAGACCGAACGTCATCACCAACGGAATCAGAATCTGCATCGTGGTTACGCCAAAATTACCCAAACCTGCATTCAACCCAAGTGACAGCCCCTGAACCTTTTTTGGGAAAAAGAAGCTGATATTGGACATAGAGGATGCAAAATTACCCCCCCCGATACCTGAAAGCAGCGCAAGAGCCTGAAACACCCAAAGAGGCGTGTTAGGATCTTGCAAGGCAAGCCCCGTACCCAACGCAGGAAGGATTAACAAGGCCGTAGTCATAAAGATTGTATTCCGACCTCCGGCCAGTCTGATGAAAAAAGTTGATGGAATGCGCAAGGTTGCACCGGAAAGACCGGCAATCGCCATCAAAGAGAAAAGATCGGATTTGGCATACGGGAAGCCCAGATTAAGCATCTGCACCGTAATAATCCCCCAGTACAGCCAAATCGCAAAACCGCACAACAGACAAGGAATCGAAATCCACAAATTCCGATATGCAATTTTTTTGCCGTAGCTATTCCATTGCTCTTTGTTTTCAGGATCCCAGTCTTCTAGACCTCTATACTTGAATTCCGTAGATTCATCTGCCTGTGTATCGAACCCTTTGGGCAAACTCCTCAGCTCTGGCAAGAATTTTGGCTTTTTAATCGAACCTTCCATGTACAAAATAGAAGCATGCATCCAAAGAAGAGCTATTACCGTAATTGCAAACAGCAACATAAAGCAGCTTGTCCACACACCAATCATATCATTCATAAAACCAAAGGCTATCGGGAGACAGAAACCTCCAAGACCTCCTACAAGGCCAACAACACCACCAACCGCACCGACATGCTCCGGGTAATAAACAGGAACGTGTTTATAGACTGCAGCCTTACCTAAAGACATGAAAAAGCCAAGAATGATGGTCAGACCAACAAAAGGGGCCAGACCAATCGCAAAGTCAAACTGGATAGGCCCTTCAATACCCTGAACAATGTATGTCGTAGCAGGGTATGAGAGGATAAAAGACACAATAATGCAGGCCGTAAATGTCCAGTACATCACAGTACGCGCACCGTATCGGTCTGACATCCATCCGCCCAGCGCCCGAAAAACGGATCCCGGCAATGCATAGCAGGCCGCCAGCATACCGGCTGTTTTAATATCAAGACCATAAACGCCGACGTAATAACGTGGCAGCCACAAAGCCAAAGCGACAAAAGCGCCAAATACAAAAAAGTAATACAAAGAAAAACGCCAGACCTGAATATTTTTCAAAGGTTCCATCTGCTGCAAAATCGAACGCGGCTTCTCTTTTTTCTTTCTACGCTCAAAGAGTTTTGGATCATCTTTCGATAACATAAAGAAAAGAACCGCAATGATACCCAACATAACAGCATAAACTCTGGCCGTCCCCTCCCATCCCAAAGCCACAAGCAAATAAGGGGCACCAAAATTTGTGAGTGCCGCCCCAACATTACCGACACCAAAAATCCCCAGCGCCGTCCCCTGCCTTTCCTTTTCATACCACTGTGAAACATAGGCGACCCCAACAGCGAACCCGCCGCCGGCCAAACCAACTCCGAGCGCCGCCAGCAGGAACATTTCATACGTCTCTACCGTCGAAAGAAGATAGGTAGATATAGCAGAAGTCAGCATCGTCAGCGTGAAAACAACGCGTCCACCATATTGGTCCGTCCAAATCCCCAAAAGCAGACGACTTAGAGAGCCCGTTAGAACCGGCGTTGCCACCAGCAAGCCAAACTGCGTATCATTGAGACCTAAATCAGCCTTAATCTTAATTCCGATAATGGAAAAAATTGTCCAAACTGCAAAACATGCAGTAAATGCAAATGTACTTAAAAATAACGCCCGCGCTTGTTCAGATTTTACTAACACAACAGAAACCTCTAAAGTTCATAATACGGAGCAGGAAAAATGTTATTTTCCTTGCTTCCGCAAGCTTTTTGTCATGGTTGACGATCAATGAACTTGATTCAGGTCAAGAGATATGACTTTTATACGTTTTTTTTCACGCAAAAAAGTATGATATTTAATATTGATCTTTTCGGCTCTAAATTTGCTCTTTTGATCTAGTGCATTACTGTTCTGATACAGATAACTTCACTATCCGTTGTACTATATTTTCTCTGACTAAATTAAACCGCTATGAGGATACATAGAATATAGTTCCAAAATATCTCCTGCCTTAATTTCTTCTACATCTTCGGATACAGTAGCCCAGCAATTCATGCTAAGAAACGGGCTGACCATAAAAGAAGCTTGACCTTCGAGTATATCAACGGTCAAAAGCCCATCCTCCCAACTCTCGGTTCTTGCTTTTAAAAATATTCTTAGTCCCGCACGCTTTTTAAACGGTGTCATTGATTTCGCATAAACAGGCTTTTCTTCCTCCATACCCAACATTTTCCGTACACAAGGTTGCACAAAAAACCTTAATCCTGTAGCTGTCGCCACAGGATTACCCGGCAAACCGAAATATAGCAACCCATTTGGAAGACGCGCAAAAAGGTTTGGTTTTCCTGGTTTGATTTTTACTTTGTGAAAAAAAATCTCCGCTCCTGCTTTTTCCAGCCCTTCACGAACAAAATCATATTTTCCTGCAGAAACGGCACCGCTGGAAATAATCAAATCTACTCCCTGCACCTCAATCTCTTTTAAGAAATGTGCGAATTGATCAGGATCATCCGGCATCGTCGCCCCCCCAACACACTCAACACCCATCGCCTCCAATGCCGCCAAGCCATAGGGACGGTTAGAATTATAAATCTGTCCAGACTTTAAATCCTGCGAGAGATCCTCCACTAGCTCACTGCCTGTTGCCAGAAAAACGGCGCGGGGCTTTTTATAAACCTTCACTTTATCTATACCGAGAGCCGCGAGCGGCATGATATGCTGTGGACCAATCAACTCTCCAGCATTTAAAACATCCGCCCCTTTCCTAAAATCCTCTCCTGCTTTACGGATATTTTCTCCAATTTCCGGCCTCTTTTTGAAGACTACATTCTCACCTTGCGCCTCTGCCAGCTCCACGGGAATAACAGCGTCCGCCCCAAGAGGTACAGGCGCTCCGGTCATAATTTCAACACAACCCCCTGCCGGAATGCTTTCTTCGGGCACCGGATCACCTGCTGCCAAAATCCCTGTCTTAGCTAATAAAGCGCCACCGCTTTTAAAATCCCTAAGACAAACAGCATAGCCGTCCATAGCAGAATTATCAAAAGGCTGTATATCAAGCGGTGCCTTAACACTTTCGGCACAAACTCTCCCGACAACATCTTGCAAGGCACTTATTTCTGTTTTACAACCGCGCTCTTGTCCGACCTGTTTTGCTATCGCCCTTGCCTCATCATAAGAAATCATTTGTAAATCCTTATATCGTATCCCATCTGCCTACATTACAAGAAAAAGGATTATATCGTTGAGGGCATTGATCCAAATCAAGTTGGTCTACCCCATCGGCAAAATTCTCTGACCATTTGGGGGTATTTACGCCGGTACCGCCTGACCTACCCCACGAAAAAGACAGGTTCTTACGATATGGATGTATTCCACCCGATTAACCACACGGCAGGAAAAGCCATAGAAAACGCGCCAAAGGGCGGGAAATAATTCCCGAAAGTGATTTAATGAGTCCTGAGCCTAGGTGTACGCGGCACAAGAACAGCGCTGAACTTAAAAAACCATCAATGGTATAGATTAAAGGCCGATGCCAAACTTCTGGAAAATAGTTATATCTGCCCTCGATTTTTGATCCTGAACGGGATAAAACAACAATTAGTAGAATTTATTCCACTTGAACGTCGAGATATAGTGGTAGAAGGTCTAATATAACATGAAACTTATAAAAATTTACTTGATACGTAGTGCGTATCACTGTATAATGAAAGGGTAAGATGTGATTAAAAGCTTTTCCTGTAAGGAAACGGAAAAAATCTGGAACGGCAACGTTTCCCGTAAATTTCCAAGGGATATGCAAGATCGTGCCTTACGGAAGCTGCGCCAGCTTGATGCAGCCCTGACAATAGACGACCTTAAGAACCCGCCAGGTAACAGGTTGGAAGATTTAAAAGGCGACAGATCAGGACAAAAAAGCATCCGCGTGAACCAGCGCTGGCGTATCTGTTTTAAATGGGAAAACGGCGAAGCGCATGAGGTGCATATTGTCGATTATCATTAGATATAAATTTTGAAGGATGTAACAACTATGACCAAGCAACTTAAAAATCCGCATCCCGGTGAAATCCTGAAAGAAGAATTTCTTAACGAAATCGACCTGAGCCAGAACCAACTTGCCCACGCAATCCAAGTCCCGCCAAATCGTATTCATGCCATTGTAAACGGTACACGCGGCATTACAGCCGATACTGATTTGCGCCTTTCTCGTTTCTTCGGCCTGTCCGAAGGGTACTGGCTGCGCCTGCAAAATAGCTATGACCTGATGGAAGCCAAACGCTCCAGCGCCAAGATATTCTCCAAAATCAAACCCTATCAACAAGAAAGTGAGTCCCTACAATGAAAACCGTTATCCTTGCTCGTGTATCAAGTAAAGATCAGGAAGAAGGTCATTCACTGGAAGCGCAGATCGAGAATTACTAAGGACATCTATAACAAAAAATATACGCAACTTATCGAGCGCAGACATGAAGTCAATGAAGCTCTCGAACGCCATCATGCAGGTGATGAACGTTTTAGAATTGCAGTAAGCACATTGGTTACTCTGGCTTCACAAGCAGCAGACCTGTTTGACCGTTCGACAACAGAAGAAAAACGCAAATTGATCGGATATGTGTTTGCGAACTTGGAATTAGAAGGCCAAAAGCTACTGTTTTCCTTGAAAAAACCCTTTGATCTGTTCGTAGATTTGACCTCTTGTCAAGAATGGCAGGGGCACCAGGGCTCGAACCCGGGACCTACGGATTTGGAATCCGTTGCTCTACCAACTGAGCTATACCCCTATATGAGAGCTATATTTACTGGCTAGGCAAGAATATAGCAAGCCTTTTGCAAACCCAATTCAGGAAATTATTATTGTACCCTATTCTAAAACGATGGTGTCCGCGGAACAAATATTATTTTTAAAATAGAATTCCCTATACTTCTTATTGTCAGAATATTAAGCGGCAATTCAAGCAAAACATGGAGAATGCTTAAAAACAGCAGAGCCAAAACGCCGATGCGGTAATCATAAAGATAAATACTAATGCTGAGCACATAAAGCACGCATATGATAAAGACGCGACGCTTATCCATTACGTTCCACTTGATGACATTAACCTTCGAAAACCAGTTCAGATAATGATATGTATAGGCAAAAGCCAGAAATCCCAGGACTGCATGCCCATCCACCCAACCCCTGAAAGACAAGAGGTTAGCCAGATAAGTGGCAGTTCTTTCGAATATACCTATGTTATTGGCAACAAATATCGGCGCAATAATAATATCGGAAGGTTTTACAAAGTAAAACACAAGGCCGCAGGCAATAAATACGGCAAAAGACACAAAACCCCAGATATTATCGCTTTTGAATGCACCATAAAGAATAAAGCACCCTGTAAAGACATAGATATGAATGACCGAAGGAAACAGAAGGATAAAGCCGAGAACAAACTCCGGGAATACACCTCTTATAACCAGAAATACAGTAAGACAAATCAACGGTAAAATAATCCGCTGCCACGCTTTCGGAGTTACCACCGTAGCAAATGCCGCCGAAAGAGCTAGAATGTAAACACTATAAATCGTATCATTTCCACCCATCTGCGGTAAATATACAGCCATAATAATTAATCCTGTCAGAATAGCGCCATAAGCCCAAACCATTTTCTGATCGGTGAAATAATCTCGATCATGCATCCAGGATATTTGCGTTAGATAATGGGCAGGCCCTAAAAACGCATAAGACAGCAACACCATCTCCAGCGGCACTATAAAGGCCAGAGCGCAAGCAATCAGCATCAGGACAATATTCACTTTATCGGAACTTTGTGGAGCAAAATGGTCCATCGCTCAGTATCCCTCCATAAAAAAAGCCACCCTTGAAAAGGATGACTTATGCGTTGTCTTTTTTTCCAAAAACCCGTCCAATCAGACCTCACCTATTCCAGATTGCTCATAACAAAGATGCTGCCGGCTTTTCTGCCGCGGCGAATATGCAAGACCAAATAAATAGTTTTAGTTATTTTCGGCACAGCCTTTTATTTCCTTTTTCTAGACAAATATACACTATTACAAGTTAATAAAAAGACAAGACAATTTCGTACGGCAACAGAAAAAAAGAAACCACAATTTTCCGGAAACACTGTGAAGGAAATGGTGGTGATGAGGAGTTAGGATTTAAATAATAACCAGCTGTAATAAAATAAGTTTATTAAGAAGAAATTTTATATTGCCCCTTTTATTGCCCCCAAATTGACTTTTCAAAGCTCGACAAACTTGATCATTATGTTATCTTTCCAACCCTTCTAAATCTCAATTTTGTAATAATGAATAGCCCCTATGGATTTAGGCACCTTTTACTTCTAAGTAAATTTATTCCGTTTTATCGGAAATTTCTTTCTATATCCATTAACATATTAAAGAATTTTTCTTACTCCAAATGGTTCGACTTTTAGAGCGCAGAACAGGGTGTGGATGGAGCCAAAACAAAACGCAAAAGGAAGTGAATCAAGGGACTTAAGGTTTTGAAAAAACATATCCTTTATTTTTTATAATAAGAAAAGCAAGTGTGGGGTAGAAAAGGATCATAAAACCTAGCAAGGCCCATAAAAAAACATGATCAGGATGGTAAAACAAACCAATTACTATAAACAAAGCTTCAAATATCATTATTGCGGCACACGTTTTAATAATATTGGCAGAGGAAGTAACGGTTGTTTCGTTAGATTCTTCTCGATAAGGTGTTAATTTTTTTATAAATAAAAATAAGAACCAACCATATGATATTACTAAAACATTCGTGATAAGAGGAAAAGCTACGTACCTTGGTGCGATACTATGTATATCCTCAAGAACTATAAATAGGAGAAAAAATAATATCCCTCCTCCCCACACCAATTTAAGCGTATTTTTTTGAGATGATGATATGTAGTAAGACTCTCCATACCCCAATCCCCACGGATAATATTTCTCTGTTCCGTTACTGCCTTTTTCAAAATATAGGCTATCTTGTTCATCTGGAAATGAAGCAGCCCTTTTCAAGAAATCCAATATTTTGTTCATTCTTATTCCAACACTTACTAAATTCTTAAAAACATTATCTATCACCCTTCGAATATATCTAAGCCGCAATCAAATTACCAGAGGCCTCAAGCGCTTCCACATTGGTCAAGCCTGTTTCAAAGTACAGAATTGCGATCTGAACAAAATTATCAGCTCCACCATCTGTATCGACATTAAGATATGAGTGATGCCCTTCTTCAGTAATTTGCACAAAATCTGTAATGGCATCTGTTAACGGATCATACCCAGTCAACAAATCAGAGATATCTAACTTGTCGTCCTCTGATAACTCAAAATCTTTAATTTCATCAATACTTGCAAAGGCTGAATCTCCTTCAAATACGAAAGTATCACTGCCATTTCAGCCATAGAAATTACTCCTCTACTTTTATATCTTATTAAGTTTTTAATATTCTGGATGCTATAAGTAATAGTATTTGAGTGGGAAATAATGCAAGGAGTTTTTCACATAATTTTGAGTTAGAGAAAATTAATATGCTATTATTGAGGTATATTCTTTAGAATAGGGTTTTTATAATGACTTTTGAATTGTTAGGATTGATATTATTTTGCATTATTTTGCTATTAAGCGCCCTGATAAAAAAATATAGACAATGGCAAAAAAGTTCGTCAATTGACGCTAAAATAATTGGCTATAAATATTCCTCCATAGAATCACTCTTTTTAACCATATCAACGAATTTTTTACCAGTTATTGAGTACAAAAATAATAATAGAGAAGTTATATCTCCAATTAAAAATCTCAATATTCTTGTTCCTGATGACAGAATTATTAAATTAAGGCTATCAGCTGATAAACTGTACTGTTTAAAAGCAAATTTTATGCATTTTATATTTCTAATTGTAGTTCTAATATTCGCATTAACATCTCTGTATATGCCAAAATATGAAATAGTGCATTATTTTCTTATGGCTAGCGTTTTCTTTTACGGCGTTGCAATTATTATTTATATCAAAGATAATTTAAAACGTTACGGTACTTTGCAAAATTTATTGTTCTTTATTCCCTCTAGACGCCCTGAAAACTATGAGGAAATGACTGAAGCAGATTTCAAAAGAATTGAAGAAAGTGATCTTGTCTCATACGAAGAGGCTATGGCGCATTATTATCACAGAAATAAAAAATCTGAAAAATGGATCTTTTTACTTAGTATATTAGTCGCAGGCTATCTTTTGTACAAAATACTAGGCGCATGAGATGTAAATTAGGGTCATATTAAGGGGTTTTTATAATGACTTTTGAATTATTGGTGCTAATAGCAATTATAGCATGTGCCTTAATAGCTTTTTTTTATTGTTCTTTTCAATCTTTCAACACTTGGCGTAAAGCTATTTTGGTTGATGCTGAAATTATCGGATATAAGTGGTCTCAACTACCTGGTCGAATATATATAATGACTAGTCCTGTCACTGGGTTTTGGCCTATTATTCAGTATAAAATTGAGGACCAAGTTGTTAGAGCACCTATAAAAAATATAAGTTTATTAATTCCTGTAAGAACACATATAAAAGTTAGGATAACCAACAAAAACAGCCATGCAAAAATGGGATTTTTGTCCGGTGCATCAATTTTTGGATTGCTGGTAATTGGAATTTTTTATAAAATTATGTCTATAGATATTTTTCCTTTTGGTTGGTCATTAGGGTTAATAGTCTTAGCTATTCCTTTGATGAAACTTCTAAATGACTATAAAAATTTGGGCACATTGCAAGATACATTGATAATATTAACACCAGCAAAACGCCCCAAAAACTATGAGGAAATGACTGAAGCAGATTTCAAAAGAATTGAAGAAAGTGATCTTGTCTCATACGAAGAGGCTATGGCACATTATTATCACAGAAATAAAAAATCTGAAAAATGGGTTTATACGCTCATCGCAATCGTTATTGCCGCGCTTCTTTTTTATAAATGGTTATGATGGTCAATTCCCATTTTTTAGTCCGGTAGCAGGTTTGCAAAGCTCACTATCAGCACTTGCCCCTAAAACACTGTGAATGTAAATGGTGGGTGATGAGAGATTCGAACTCCCGACCCCTTCGGTGTAAACGAAGTGCTCTAACCAGCTGAGCTAATCACCCATTTCAAAAGGACTGCGTATTTCTAAGCAAGCGCGAAGAAAAAAGCAAGACCTATTGCACAAAAAATAAACCGGCCACGCGAATTTGCGCAGCCGGGATTTTAAAAACAAAGCGTGAAATTATTTCTTGTTCACGGCTTCTTTCAGTTCTTTACCAGGCTTGAATTTAGGTTGCTTGGAAGCCGGAATTTTGATCGGCTCTCCTGTGCGTGGGTTACGGCCAGTTGTTGCCGCACGTTTCGCAACAGAAAAAGTTCCAAAGCCAACAAGGCGAACATCGTCACCTTTAGCAAGACTGCCACGAATTGCGTTGATCACAGCATCAACAGCAGTTGCAGCTTTTTGCTTAGAAATATCGGCTTGGTCAGCTACTTTAGATACAAGGTCTTGTTTATTCACAGGAACCCCCTTGTGTTTGAGTTAAAGAAAAAGATTGACTACATCAATATAGACATAATCAAAACCTCATAAGAAACATCACGAAACCCTTACATAGCAAGGACTACAGATGATTTCGATAGAATCAGTTTTAAGCCTTTTTTGAAAGAAACTCAATGACGAATTACGTCTGCGCCTTCATTTTCTTTGGTTTTTGAAGAAATTTGTTCAATTTCGCTACTTTTTATAGACTCTAGAGGCGTTGGCATATGCAAAAGCGCGTGTGAAAGCACTTCATCAATCGTAGAAACAGGCACAATTTCTAACTTTTTGAGGACATTTTTTGGAATCTCGGCTAGATCTTTTTCATTTTCTTCCGGAATTAGCACTTTTTTAATGCCGCCCCGAAGCGCTGCAAGAAGCTTTTCCTTCAATCCGCCAATCGCTGTAACCTTTCCCCGAAGGTTTACCTCACCCGTCATAGCAATGTCATTATGAATTTCAATACCTGTCAGGGCCGAGACAATTGCCGTCACCATAGCCGCGCCGGCGGATGGCCCATCCTTGGGTGTTGCTCCTTCGGGAACATGGACGTGAACCTGCTTTTCCTTTAACTCTTCAAAATCCACACCATAAAGAGCGGCCCTCGACTTTGTAAGCATCTCGGCCACAGTAATAGATTCTTTCATAATATCTTTAATATTACCTGTTGTTGTCACCTTGCCATCTTTACCGGGCATTGTAACAGCTTCAATCGAGAGCAGATCGCCACCACTTTCCGTATAAGCCAGACCTGTAACAACCCCAACGCGGTGCTTTTCTTCGATCTCACCATAACGGAATTTCTTGACCCCTGCATATTTCTCTAAATTACGTGGCGTAATAGATATTTTATCCTTACCCTTCATCAAGATATCTTTGATGGATTTGCGGCACAAATTAGCAACTTCCCGCTCAAGGCTACGAACCCCTGCCTCACGCGTGTAATACCGGATCAAATCCTTTATAGCCGTATCACTCATGGAAAACTCTTTGGATTTCAATCCGGCAGCTTTCATTTGTTTTTTCAATAAATGGCGTTTTACAATTTCAAGTTTTTCATCTTCGGTATAACCGGAAATCCGGATAATTTCCATTCGGTCAAGTAACGGGCGCGGCATATCGGCAATATTATTGGCCGTACACACAAACATGACATCGGAAAGATCATAATCCACTTCCAGATAATGGTCCTGAAATTTATCATTTTGCTCGGGATCCAAAACCTCCAGCAAAGCAGAACTAGGATCGCCGCGCCAATCAGAACCAAGTTTGTCTATTTCATCCAGCAAAAACAGAGGATTACTGGATTTAGCTTTTTTCATACCCTGAATAATCTTCCCCGGCATCGCCCCGATATAGGTACGTCTATGACCGCGAATTTCGCTTTCATCGCGCACGCCTCCAAGAGCAACCCTGACAAAATTGCGATTGGTTGCCTTGGCAATCGATTGCCCTAGCGAAGTTTTACCAACACCGGGAGCACCGGCCAGACACAAAATAGGCCCTTTGACTTTTTTGGTACGCTGCTGAACAGCCAAGTATTCAAGAATGCGCTCTTTGACTTTTTCCAAACCATAATGGTCTTTATCAAGAACTTTCTTGGCCTCTTTGATGTCTTTCTTGACACGGGACCGCTTATCCCATGGCACAGATAAAATCCAGTCCAGATAATTCCGCACCACTGTTGCCTCTGCAGACATGGGGCTCATTTGGCGCAATTTCTTGATTTCAGCAGTAGCGCGTTCACGGGCCTCTTTAGTCAGCTTGGTCTCTTCTATTTTCTTTTCAAGTTCACCAATTTCATCAAGCCCCTCTTCACCTTCACCAAGCTCCTTCTGGATCGCCTTCATCTGCTCATTCAGATAATATTCACGCTGGGTCTTTTCCATTTGACGCTTGACGCGGCTACGCACGCGCTTTTCAACCTGAAGCACCCCGATTTCACTATCCATAAAGCTGAAAATAGTCTCCAGACGGTCTGCCGTATTGGTTTTCTCCAGTAATTCCTGTTTTTGCTCAATTTTCAGAGCCAAATGAGAAGCAATCGTATCTGCCATCTTTGTCGGCTCTTCGATTTGGTTAACAGAGACAATCACCTCGGGTGGAATTTTACGGTTTAGCTTAACATATTGCTCGAAATGGGACATCACAGTACGCCCCAAAGCCTCAAGCTCTTCGTTAATAATGCTTGTATCCGGGATTTCTGTCGCTTTAGCCTCCCAAAAACCGTTATCATCGCTAAATTTATCGACACGAATACGGGCACCGCCTTCAACCAGAACCTTCACTGTGCCATCGGGCAGCTTCAAAAGCTGTAAAATTGTACCCATGACACCAATTTCATACAGATCCTTTGGACCGGGATCATCCAAAGACGGTGTTTTCTGAGTAACAAGAATAATTTTTTTATTATCGTGCATGACGTGCTCAAGCGCGGACACTGATTTCTCACGCCCCACAAACAAAGGAACAATCATATGTGGAAACACAACAATATCCCTCAAGGGAAGCACAGCATATTTATTATCACTGGAATCTGTCATACACCATAATCCTTAATTCTAGAAAATACTTATCAATCATCACGCTTATAATGCGGAAAATCACTTACTAATTGCTTATTCGTTTATTATAGTGTCTTTTGACTTAACAAAACAGGCAAAATTATAAAAACATCCCGTAACAGCCTTTAGAAACATAATCCTAATACTGTAATCTAAAATCCTTTATTTTTTCTTAGTATCGCCCTTTTTATCATCATCACCTTTCGGCAATTCATGCGACTCAACAACGTGATCGATCAACCCCCACTTCTTGGCCTCCTGAGCGCTCATAAAATTATCGCGCTCCATTGCTGTTTCCACAGCCTTCAAAGTCTGCCCCGTATGTTTCACATAAGTTTCATTGAGCATCTGACGCAAACGTAAAATTTCTCTGGCATGAATTTCGATATCTGTGGCCTGACCACGCGCACCGCCGGATGGCTGATGAATCATAATACGGGAATTGGGCAAGGAATATCTCATCCCCTTTTCACCCGCCATCAAAAGGAATGACCCCATAGATGCCGCCTGACCAATACAAACCGTCGAAACTTTCGGCTTAATGTATTGCATCGTGTCATACATCGCCAGACCGGATGTCACCACACCGCCTGGTGAATTAATATAAAAGGAAATTTCTTTATTTGGATTTTCCGATTCAAGGAATAAAAGCTGCGCACAAATTAGACTGGAAACATTGTCATTAACTTCTCCGGTCAGAAAAATAATGCGCTCTTTCAACAATCTGGAATAAATATCAAAAGCACGTTCTCCGCGATTTGTTTGCTCGATCACTGTGGGAACAAGATAGTTGTCATATACTTCTATAGGGTCACGATCAATCATAGTCTTCAACGCCTTGTATTTGAGGTTTAAAAAAGTTTACGTGCTTAATAAACAAACCGTAGCGATGTGCCACGGTTTGTTCAAGTCGAATATTGAAAGAATTCTAATTTTATTAAGAAGCTTTTTTCTTTGCCGATGATTTTTTGGATTTAGGCTTGGATTCAGCCTTTCCTTCTTCCTTCTTGCTATCATCTTTCTTGGCTTCGGAAGATTTTTTGGAAGAAGCTTTCTTCTTAGGCTTTGAACCTTCGTCCTCATCCTCGGATGTAAGCTCTTCAGGCGTAACTTCTTTTTCTTTCACATCAGCCAGTTCAAGAATAAAGTCGACAACTTTTTCCTCATAAATCGGCGCACGAAGAGATTCCAGAGCCTGACGGTTTTTGGAGTAATAATCGAAAACCTGTTTTTCCTGCCCCGGATATTTTTGAGCTTCACTGATCACAGCGCGCTGCAACTCTGCATCGGCAACAGATATCTTCTGACCATTACCGATTTCGGAAAGCACAAGACCAAGACGTACACGGCGCAAAGCGATGTCTTCAAGTTCGGCTTTTTCATCCTTTGAAAGCTCTTCCGTTACGCCGCGCTGCTTTTTGTCCATTTCAACTTGCTGAAACACAGCTTGAACTTCCATCTCAAGCATTCCGGCAGGCACGTCAAAATCATAGGCCTCATCCAGCGCATCCAAAAGCTGCTTTTTCAACTTCATACGTGAAAAACTCTCAAATTCCTTATTGGTTTGCTCTTCAATGGCTTTTTTCAAAGCATCAAGATCAGCAAGCCCTAAAGACTTGGCAAATTCGTCATTAACCTCTGTTTCTTTAGGCTCACGCACTTCGTTGATATCAACATCAAAGATAGCCTCACGTCCGGCCAGTTCAGCCGCGCCGTATTCCTCAGGAAATTTTACTTTGACTTCAACACTATCACCAACTTTTTTACCAATCAGTTGATCTTCAAAGCCGGGAATAAACTGCCCTCCGCCAAGCTCCAGATGATGACCATGGGCATGCATACCTTCATGCGCCTTATTGTCATCGGCTGTGCGCCCGTGGAAGTCTATGACAACGATGTCACCTTTTTTAGTGGCGCGGTCACCCTTTACTGGCTCGCTCATTTTCTGCGAAGATGCTATACGCTCAAGCGCATCATCAATTTCTTTATCACTGGCCTTGGCAACCTTCTTTTCAAGTTTCAAGCCTTTATGGTCTTTCAATGTGATCTTTGGCAAAACCTCAAGGTTCATTGTGTAGACAAGGTCTTTACCTTCATCAAAAGATTTCACTTCGATTTTAGGCTGGATCGCAGGCGTAAGCTTTTTATCTGCCAGAGCTTTTTGCGTAGATTCATTGACAGCAGCTTCAAGAACCTCTCCCATCACAGCCTTACCGTATTTTTGTTTCATCATCGCCATCGGCACTTTACCGGGGCGAAAACCTTGTATTTTTACGGTTTTTTGTAATTCCGCCAAACGCTTGTCTACCTGTTGGTCAATTTCCTTGGAGCCAACTGTAATCTCAAGCTCGTAATTTAAACCGTCTTCTTTAAGCTGTTTTACCTGCATGGATTTAATCTTCTTCTTCTAATCTCTAATAATTACGGCACTTATAACGCCAGCGCCCCTTATAGCCAATAAAAATGCGGGCTTCAAGCCTGTATTTTCACCGTTCTTATAAAATTCGGCAATCAGAAAAAAGACAATTATGTTTCCTGAGGCTCTAGAGGCTCTTCTTCTTTGCTTATTTCCTTATTATCCCGCCATGATTTAGGCCACCAGAAAAAGGATTTCACAAATAAGATATTATGCACGGGTGTCTTTACAACGATCAACAAGAACGCGATAGAAAGCAAACACCAGACCGCAGGCCATTCATTGATATTATCCGTCGTCAATGACGCCAGAAACGGGCCCATAGCATAGTGATATATGGTTAATCGCCATGACCCGTATAGCAACGGCAATAATAATCCTACAAAGATATATGTCGGATAACCGCTCTTCATGCCCTGTAAGGGTAAATCCATATCCTGAAAGAAATTGAAAATAGCATTAGCAGGCACGTCCCATGCAATGTGCCAATTCCCTCTGACAGAACACAAGCTCTGCCCGCATAACGGCCTGTCCGGATGACAAGTTCCGGCCCAGTCAAAGGGGTAAACCTGAATAATCATGATAATGGCCGAAACAAAGCACAGGAAATACACCGGAATTTGGATTTTCTGTCGCACCCTGTTTGGCAGGAAATACATAGACATCGCATTGATAAAAAACGGCTGGAAGGCAATATGCAAATACCCCAAAAGCGTAGCGATCTGGTTTTGCGGAAGATGGCATTCATCAATATACATATAGGTATAAGCCTGAAGCATCTCCATAGATGTAAAATAACCTAGTGTAACCCAGAGCGCAGGATGCTGCTTTTTATAGGCCGCAAGTACCGTCCCTGCCAAACCAACACATGCCAACGCCGCCGAGGCTTCCCCACTCCAACACATATGTGATCTCCTTGATATACTATATGAATTACAAATTACGGATCAATTTGTGTAACTTGTATGGCCTGACATTGTCAATGAACAATACTGGTTAATTTTGTATCGGTTTTACTTAAAACCTCATCGGGAACAAACATATCTGCAACCAATTCCTGATCTGCATTTTTTGAATATTTTTTGAAATCCGTTATACCCTCTTCCCTCAGGACAAGCTCATCGATAAAGAAATTCCCCGAACAGACTTTCGGATCACGGCTTAATATCGTGTAAGCTGCATCTGCAACAATTTCCGGTGTTCTGGCTTTTGCCGCCAGAGCCGGCCCGAAATTATTCCGTATGGCCGCCGTATCGATTATGGTCAGAGGCCACAGAGAATTTATGCCGACCCCTTTATCCTTGAACTCCGCCGCCATACCAAGCGTGCACATGGACATACCGAATTTGGCCATCGCATAAGCCGTATTGTTTTTGAACCATTTAGCCTTCATATCAAGGGGCGGCGATAACGTCAGAATATGCGGATGGGATGATTTCAAAAGATAAGGCAAGGCCTTTTGAGAACACAAAAATGTACCGCGCGCATTGACGCTATTCATCAAATCATAGCGCTTCATTTCCGTTTCCAGCGTTCCCGTCATTGAAATAGCACTGGCATTATTGATCAGAATATCAATGCCGCCAAAATGGTTCACCGCTTTTGATATAGCCTCTTCTACTTGTTCCTCGAAACGGATATCACACGCAATGGGTAAGGCTTTACCGCCCGCCTTTTCGATCTCCTCGGCGGCTGTATAAATCGTATTCGGCAAGTTCGGCTTGGGCTCGGTCGTTTTCGAGGCAATAACGATATTCGCGCCTTCTTTTGCAAATCTCAGGGCAATCGCCAGACCAATTCCCCTGCTCGCCCCTGAAATAAAAAATGTTTTGTTTGAAAAATCCAAAATGCTCGCCTGAGTGATATAGTTTCGAAAAATCAGACTACCTTATTTTTCTCGGGCCGAAAATATATTTTTCTTAATATGGTTGAAGAACATAAGGTTACCTCTAACCATTTTTTAGATTACAAGAAGTACAAAAATTAATTAGTTTTAATATCTTTAATAAACTCGCGTGTCTTCTGACGTATTTTTTCAAAATCTTGAATGGGATTTTCTATACTTACTTTTGCTCCGTATGTGATATATATATTCTCACTTAAGATTTCATCAGTTTGACAATATAGTTTTGGCGTTAATTTGTAACACCTTACGGCCAAGGATTCTTTATCATCCAGCCAATAATAATAATGCCCATCAAATGAGAAGTTAGGAATGTCTGATTTTTCTTTTGCTTTGTTTATTCCCTCTATACGATTATAACGCCAACCGTCCCCTGTATAACCAGCATTAAATAACGTATTATCATATACTCTAATGCTTTTTGGATATCCATCAGGAGAATAACGCCCTTCATAATGACATATATCATCAGGCCACAAAGCTTGTTGGCACAAATTTGAAAAGCGCGTTTTATTTCTCTCTCTTGCTATTTCGTACAGAGCTATATCAAAAGCATTAACTTTTAAAAAACTTTTTCCATTATTAGAAGCAGAACAATATTTCCTAATACCCTTGTTTTCATGAAAAAAAAAGGAATCATCAGCATTTTCTGGAAACTTTCCATTTCCCCGATTGGCACTAATAATTCTAAGCGCCGGCAAACGAAAAACCTGATCATCAATTTGAAAATTTACAATATCGTAATTGCATGAGCTATTAGGAGGCCTTTTTTCCCATTTATCATAAAGGTATAATGTATATATATAGGCGGGTATTAAAAAAACACCGAAAGCCCTTACAAAAGTCCTTTTGCCAAGACTAACCCCACATTTGGCCATGTAGAAGGTTACGCCCTTTGTAATAATTCCAGCAAAAGCGCCATAACAAAATGAATATGCTATTACTAGTCCTAATATGAGGCCAGGCCCACCACCGGAATCGTTTTTTGCATTTGCTATTTCAAACCACAGATACGAAATAAATACAATGTATATGATTGCAATAAGGCTATATGTCTTTTTGCCACATGCACATTGTATTAATACAAATGGAATTAAAGCAGGCATGACCATGATTAATAAGTAGTAATTCAAATTATATCCATATTTAAGCAATTTTGTTGGCAGCATAAGGCTGCAAGTTTGTGATTGCAACACTAACCCTAATACGTCTTCAGCTTACGATATAATTGTTCTTCGGGGTAAATGGTGCGGCTGGAGGGACTTGAACCCCCACGCCGTGAAGCACCAGAACCTAAATCTGGCGTGTCTACCAATTTCACCACAGCCGCACAAACATGGTAAGTAAACATTTAATGAAACGGGGTTTTACCCCAATTTAGCGGAAATTCCAAGTACTTCTTGCAAAACTTTCGGCAAAATTTCCGGCAGATCACTCGCCACAAGCCCTGCGCCCAGCATATTAGCCGCTTCGCCGTGCATCCACACCGCCGCACAAGCCGCATCGAAAAGCGGCATTCCCTGCGCCACCAACCCGCCAATCATGCCCGCCAGAACATCTCCGCTCCCTGCCGTAGCCAGAAAGGGCGGCGCATTCTTATTTATAACCGTCTCTTGCCCAACAGCCGCAATAATGGTTTCCGCCCCCTTTAAAACCACAATAGCATGAAGCAGCTCTGCGGCTTTTTGAGCCTGCTCTGCCCGTGAACCTGATAAAACATCCTTACGTCCATCAAAAACATAGTTAAATTCCCCTTCATGCGGAGTCACAATCGTTGGAATTCTTTCAAAGGCCATAAATTCCTCGACCATATCCCCGCTCCAGGCCTTAAAGCCTTCCGCATCAAGAACCAGTCCCTTCAGATGCTTTTGCTCCCACGCTCTATAGGCAATGTTCCTGAAGAACTCATCGTCAAACCCGCCGCCGCATCCTGCTATAACCGCAGTTATTCTCTCATCCGTAAAATGAGACTCAATTTTTTCCCCTGTGCTACTGCGCACCATAATATGAGCAGGCAATGCCGCCCTGTATATATCTGCGGACTCTTCAGTCGCAACAACACTTGTCAAACCGGCAAAACGCGCACAAGCCGAAGCACAAAGTCGCGTCGCACCGGTCAAGGACGGCGCTCCAAAAATCACAGCATGTCCGCGCTTATATTTATGGTCACTCTTTTGGGGAAGCGGGTAATTCTTAATCCAGTTTTCGGGGGCATTCGTAATCATCAAAAATCACCTGATATCAAAAAACAATACTTTTTTATAATGACTTATGACTGGGTATAATAAATTATGACAGACTATGCGAGAGAAAATGGGGCGACTGACGGGGCTTGAACCCGCGACCACTCGGATCACAACCGAGGGCTCTACCAACTGAGCTACAGCCGCCACAACTCTAAGCTCCGAATTGTCTATAATGAAATACTATTCCGGTCAAGCATGTTGTTAATTTTATGGTTCTATGCCATCTATGTAGCTTATTGTACTAATATCTAACCTACCTGCCTTCACTGCCGCAATGTTTTCTGCCATTATTCGAACGCTTTTATACATTCTGTCGGTATCATCACCAGCCTTTAAAAAGGCACACTTCGGATTAACACCTGCTTCATATGCTTCGTTTTGAAAGCCATCCCGTCCACTTTGCATATAGATAATTGTGTCCTTATTTTCACCCTCAATTCTCCGAATAGCACGAACCATTTTATAGCCATCACCCTTTTTCGGCATATCACAATCTGTAATAATGATATCCGGCTCATGTTCTTCATAAAACTTTAAACCTTCTTCCCCATTAGTGGCTGTGATAATTTCCACTGATGGCATACCCATCAAATGCATTTGAGCTGCATTAATGGCTGATTGAGCATCATCAACGACCAATATTTTGACAGATTCTGATTGTTTTGTATTGCCTTCGACTTTATCGCCAAACGGACCTTTTACTCCATTATCACCCATAATTTTTACCCTATTGTTATATTTTGAAAAAAATTATCATTATACAAACCATCTTGTCCAGAAAAAAACGGCGTGCTAAACCGTAACTCATCAGGTAATTCTATCATAAAGGGCCTTGCTGTGAACACATATACCTTGTCTTTCAAAACGCCTGCGGAAATCCTTAAATATGTCAAGGACAACCACATCCAGTATATTGACTTCAATTTCACTGATCTGCGTGGGAAATGGCAACACACAGCCCAGCACGTCAGCACCTTTGATAAGAACATGGTCGAAAACGGGATATTCTTTGACGGCTCTTCGATTGCCGGATGGCGCGCTATCAACGAATCCGATATGCGCCTGAAGCCGGATATCTCCCGGGTTTGTGTTGATCCTTTTGCCGCGCAAAAAACCATCAAGATTTTCTGTGACGTACATGAGCCCACCTCAGGAAAACCCTATAACCGCGACCCAAGATCAATCGCCAAAGCCGCATTAAGCTATTTAAAGGGATCGGGCATAGCCGATACAGCTTATTTCGGGCCTGAAATCGAATTTTTCGTCTTTGACGATGTAAAAATCAACATAGAAATGAACCATGTAGGATACCGCTTCGATAGTGAAGAAGGCCCGTATAACTCGGGAAAAGACTATGCCACAGGCAATATGGGTCACAGGCCGCAGGTCAAAGGCGGCTATTTTCCAGAAAGTCCGGTTGATAGCCTCTCAGACATTCGCGCCGAGATGCTTTCGGTCCTTGAGAGCATGGGCGTTGCTGTTGAGAAACATCACCACGAAGTTGCCCCTAGCCAATGCGAGCTAGGCATATTATTTTCCGGCCTTATAGAATCAGCAGACAGCGTACAGCTCTATAAGCATGCCGTACATAACGTTGCCAACAGCTATGGCAAATCCGCAACCTTCATGCCCAAGCCCGTTTACGGGGATAACGGATCAGGCATGCACACCCACCAGTCTTTGTGGAAATCCGGTAAGCCTGTTTTTGCTGGTGATAAATACGCTGACTTGTCTGAAACTGCGCTTTATTATATTGGCGGGATTATAAAACATGCCAGAGCGCTGAATGCTTTTACCAACCCGTCAACAAATAGCTATAAGCGTTTGGTTCCCGGGTTTGAGGCCCCTGTTCTTTTGGCCTATTCCTCAAATAACCGTTCTGCCGCCTGCCGCATCCCTTATGTGGATTCCCCCAAAGGCAAGCGTATTGAAGCCAGATTCCCCGACCCTTTGGCCAATCCCTATCTTGCTTTTTCCGCTATGCTTATGGCCGGACTGGACGGGATCGAGAACAAAATTTTACCGGGTGATGCCATGGATAAGGACCTGTATAATCTTTCAAAAGAGGAAAAGGCCAAAATTCCACATATCTGTAGCTCTCTAAGACAAGCTTTAAATGCACTGGAAGACGACCATAAATTCCTGCTCAAAAACGATGTTTTCACAAGTGATCTTATCGAAGCCTATATCGCCTTGAAGATGGAAGATGTAGAAAGATATGAATCTATGACGCATCCTCTGGAATTCCGGATGTATTATTCAAGCTAAGAAAAATATAGTCGTTTCGCTTTATTTTTGCACAAGGCATGAGGAACAAAGCGTATAAAACATACGCGAACGACGAATAACGATGTGCAAAAAATAAATGGGAATGACTATATCAAAATTATTGATCGTTATGATCAACAAAAGACCCTGTTGTGGGCGTTAGTGTCTTGACAATTTCCTTATAGCCTTGCGTATTTCTTGCCCAGGAAATGTAGTTTTCTTGTGCAGACGGCGTTAATAAGGTTATGAAATAGAAATAATTTCCCCCAACGAGAACTGAAAACCATAACTCATAATCCAGAAAGTCACTGTTACTGTCAATCCCCTCATAAACCTCGGTTATAGCAAAAGAAACATTGTCATGATATTTCCAATCAAACTCGTAATCCAGCTTGTCACCAACCAACAAACCCGTACCTTCAATCTGCCTTCGAAAAGCAGCTATCTCGTCAATTAATGAACTTGATATAATTTTAGAAACCAGATAAACGTTCACATGCCCCTCAGCAGCAGAGTAAGACATTACTTTTTCTTCTTCCATAACCTCTTTAATATTAAGGATTTTAATGGACATTCTTTCAACTGTCCTAAAGGGCTTGGAAATGATCTTCCAGGTTCCGGGATAATAAACTTCGGCCACATCAAGAAACTGGAATTTTTCAGATGTTCCGATAGTCTCATGAACAATTTTATTCAACTCAAACGATTCCATTACGGCCTCTTGAATGGCTTTTTCTTCCTCCCAATACGCTAAAGGTAAATAATACTGCACAAGTATCATCTTCTTACCATTAATATGAGCTATCGTCCTCAAACCAAATGCAAGATCATCTTCCATAACAATCATAAGTGACTCAACTTTTTTCTCGCTATGAACCTTAAACCCCTCCATAGTATAGCCGCTTTCCAGAATATATTTGATATACCACTGCTCCGCAGTCAGATTATAATCCATATTAATAGCCTGTATAATGATTTTACTCCGCCCTCCCATACGGGCTTTACTATAATAAATATTCAGTTCCAGAAATAGTTTTTCATTCATCAAAAAGTTGCTGGAGCTTTTTTCTTCCCCTTGTTCCCAATCCTTTGGTATAAATATCTTATATCCTAACTCCTCTTGCTGATATGGGTGTTTTCTATAAAGCCTTGCCTCTTTCTTAAACTTCTCCATATCCAAAGATTCAATCTCAGGCATTGGCTTTGAAAACCCTTTTAATTCGCGGCCTGCCTCCGATCCCTGAGCCAAAACAGTGCACACCAAGATAAATACAAGAACTGCATATAATTTTCTCAAAACAGAAAAAACATCCATAATTTTCATACCCTGACTTAGCTTTTCAATTATTAGACGATAGACTCCCATATGATATCACAAGAAGCACCTATTCGTCTAAAGTGTTTTAATTTTCTTTATGACTTGATTCTATAAAGCCTTAAGGATAAGGATTAAAGACTTTAATGATTCATTTATGTCCTTATTAATAGAGTTTATATCAATCCATGTCCAATTATGATGCCTCAGATATCGAAGTTCTAGAAGGTCTTGAGCCGGTCCGGAAAAGACCGGGCATGTACATAGGCGGAACAGATGAACGTGCTTACCATCACCTTGTCGGAGAGATTATCGACAACTCTATGGATGAGGCCGTAGCAGGTCATGCCGATTGGATAGAATTTTCTCTGGAAGAAGGCAATATCATCACCATCCGCGATAACGGGCGCGGTATTCCTGTCGATAATCACCCGAAATTCAAGGATAAGTCCGCCCTAGAAGTCATCATGACAACCCTCCATTCCGGTGGAAAATTCAGCAATAAAGCTTATGAAACCTCCGGTGGACTTCATGGCGTCGGTATCTCGGTCGTAAATGCCTTATCGGATATGATGTGGGTAGAGGTAGCGCGAGATAAAACCCTGCATAAGCAAACATTTTCACGCGGCATTCCAACGTCTAAGCTGGAAAATCTTGGCGCGGTTCATAACCGGCGCGGCACAACAGTCTGTTTTCACCCTGATCCGGAAATTTTCGGAGATAAACTAAATTTCAAACCCTCATGGCTTTATCAGATGCTACGATCCAAAGCCTTTTTATTTTCAGGCGTAGAAATTCGCTGGAAATGCGCCGAAAGTATCATCAAACCCGATAGTAGCGTTG
>JAOUOR010000020.1 GCA_029880245.1 Alphaproteobacteria bacterium | reverse complement strand
TTTTCTTCCTTTTTCCTTTTACTGGTTAAAAATAAAACTTAATTTCTTAATTATTCTCTCTTCGGGCGCGATCATACAGATTTAATGGTGAAGTTCAACCGTATCTTTTAGATACACGCATGACAGAATTGCAAATACATAGGCCTGTATGACAGCCACCAAAAGCTCGAAGAGTAGCAAGGCTACATTAATCAGGACCGGAAATATGCCCAATGCTACATAGGCCGCGCCCATAGAGGCTGCTGTTACAGCGAAAGCCGCGACAATCTTTAGAACAATGTGACCGGCCATCATGTTCGCAAATAAACGAATAGACAGGGTTACAGGTCTTACGAAGAATGAAATAATTTCAATTGGAATAATAAAGGGCATCAGGAAAATAGGTGCGCCCGATGGAATAAAGAGTGAGAAAAACTTTGTTCCGTGATTATAGATTCCAAACCCGATCACCATAACCAGTATGAATACTGCCAAAAAACCTGTGACAATGATATGGGATGTATAGGTAAATGAACCCGGAATTAGCCCGAGCAAATTCCCCATAAGGATAAACATAAAGAGTGTAAAGATAAACGGGAAGTACTGTTTCCCTTCATGACCTATGTTTTGATGCACCATTTGACCAACAAAATCATAAATAAGCTCGACCAGCATCTGCAATCTACCGGGTACTAATGAACCACGGTTCATGCCTATGGTCAGGAGTGAGATAGAAAGCGCTGCACCTAAAGCCATCCAAAGGGCTGAGTTTGTAAAAGAAATATCAATATTATTAATAATAATTTCGTGATCGAAAACTTTTTTGATTTCAAATTGTTCTATCGGGCCTGCCACGTTGCAACTCTCTCAATTAATATATTAGCAAGTCATCTTTTAAATCCGGCCTGTTTTAGCGTATTTTTTTTTGACTTGCAATGGCTCATTTACGGTTCATCCAAATTTTTTTGAGTTGCGGCATTGGCACGAAATACACCGCTGATAAATCCCATCAACATGAAGAACAAAATTCCCAGTGGTGCACTGTCAAAAAAATAGTCAACGCCGAACCCTAAAAGTC
Organism: Alphaproteobacteria bacterium; assembly: GCA_029880245.1. Classification (GTDB taxonomy): domain Bacteria; phylum Pseudomonadota; class Alphaproteobacteria; order Micavibrionales; family Micavibrionaceae; genus UBA1672. The sequence goes on along the minus strand of JAOUOR010000020.1, from coordinate 30,004 downwards.
CTCCGGCCACAACGCTTGCCAAAAATTCTGATCCGGCTCTTGATTGCTTTCTGGTTATTTGATCCTGCTTGTATTCCTGTTTTTCCTGAACTTCCTTTTTCTTGAATTTGCTCAGGCGCCCTTCCAGATTTTTAATCTTTTCTTCTATGTCTTTATCGAGTTCTTCCTTATCCATGAGCCAAGCCTTTATGCCGCATCTTTATCAATGAAATTGAAGGATTGCTGAAGGTCAACCGAGACAAGTTGTGAAACTCCTTTTTCGGCCATAGTGACACCATAAAGGCGATCCATACGCGCCATACTCAGGCGGTGATGCGTGATGATCAGGAAGCGGGTCTTGCTCCGTTCGGTGATTTCCTCCAGAAGATCGCAAACGCGGTCCACATTTGTGTCATCCAGAGGTGCGTCAATCTCATCCAGCACACAGATCGGGGAGGGGTTGGTCAAGAACATAGAGAAGATCAGCGCGATAGAAGTCAGGGTCTGCTCACCCCCTGATAAAAGTGATAGAGATTGCAAGGCTTTACCCGGAGGTTGTGCGAATATTTCCAGGCCAGATCCAAGAGGGTCATCTGAATCAATGAGTTCCAAATGCGCCTTGCCGCCGGAAAAGAGGCGCACAAATAGTTCCTGAAAGTGGGCGTTGACCTTCTCAAAGGCTATTCTCAGGCGTTCACGGGCTTCCTTGTTGATTTGTTCGATCCCGCCGCGCAGTTCTTCTATGGCCTGAATTAGATCATTGCGTTCATGGAGCAGGGTTGTGACTTCTTTTTCCAGTTCATTAGATTCATCTTCGGCGCGCAAATTCACAGGACCGATCATCTCTCGGTCGCGTTCAAGCTTTGTTTTTTCAGCCTTGATATTTTCCAGATCCTCGATTTTATATTTTACAAGATCCATAGCAGCGTGATGGACTAATTCTTGTGGTTTAATCTCGAGTTTTTCCTGAATATTTTGTTCAAGGGTCTTTAGATTTTCATTGACTGCCGAAAGTGTTGCTTGAATGCGGGCGCGCTCTTCTCGTGCATCGCCGAGTATGTTTTCGGCTTCTTTCAAGGCCTTATTGGTTGTAGACACGTCATTTTCACATGCAGTTAGCTGCTCTGTAGCCTGATTTTTCTGCTCTTCCATCTGAGAGATTTTTTCAAGCAAAGCTTCATGGCCTTTTTTGAAGTTTTGCGGGCTGTCTTTTAGAGACTTATATTTCTCTTCAATCTGAACGGCGCGCTCACCAAAGGTTTTTTTACGCTCTTTTGCGCGGATGACTCTGTTTTGAAGGCTAATGCGTTCATCTGCCAAGGCTTGCAAGCGTGCCTCACGCGTGCGTTTATGTTGTTCAATTAAATCAAACTCACGCAAGGCATCGCGGTAATCTTGCTTAACTTCTGTCAGTTCAGTTTCTACTGCTTCAATGGTTTTGCTTTGTTCATCAGTTGATTTGTCTAGCATAATGCTTAAGGCTTTTTGGTCATGCTCTAAAATATCGTTTAAGGAGGCAATGTCCTTATTCGTAAGCTCTATGCTCTCTTGTAATTTCTGGCGATCATTTTCGTTTCGGGTGTTTTTTTCACGTAATATGCCAAGTTCACGATTTAGCTCATTAAGCTGCTTTTCACAGATATCGAAGCTACGCAGGCATGATTCATAGGATTCTTTAGTCGTCTCTTTCTGGGCTTTTTGCTTTTCGAGTTGGCTTTCCAGCTTTAGTGCCTGATCTTCAATGGCTTTTTCTTTTTTCTTTAAAGCCTGCAATTTGTTTTTCTGTTCCAGATAAACGGCGTGACGGTCGGTTGCGCTGGCTTTTATTGAGTAGCCGTCCCAGCGCCAATAGGTTCCTGCTTTGGAGACAAGTGATTGTCCGGCTTTTAAGTCTGCTGCGAGTTGTTCTCCCTGGCTATCCTCTTCGACAATACCAATCTGAGAAAGAGCAAGATCCAACTCTTTGGGTGCCTTTATATAGGGCTTGAGGGATTTGATACCACCGGGCAACTCAGGGACATCGAGTTTTTTTATGCGCCAACTTGCAGGTGCATCAGGACTTTCATCAATAATGCAGGCGGTAAGGCTATCGCCCAAGGCGCGGGAGAGGGCTGTTTCAAATCCTTCTGTTGTTGAAATAGAATCCAGAATAGATTTCTGGTTTTCGCTTTCATCTTGATTAAACAGACTTTGCAAGGTGGATAATTCAGCGCGAAATTCTGCCAGATTTTTCTGAGCGTTGGCATAGGAACCTCTTTCCTCTTCCAGTTTTTCCTCGGCAGATTTTAAGGTATTAAGTTTGTGTTCTTTTTCTGTGTTAAGCTCTATGATTTTGTCCTGAAGCTCGGCGATCGAAAATTCCACTTCTTCTATATTATTTGACGAAGAGTTATCTCTTTCCAGAATTTCAAGTTTTGTTTCTGCGGATTCTTTTCTCTCTACCAATATATTTTTTTGCTGTTGGTTGCGTGATATCTGATTTTCAAGAGCGGATTGCCTTGCTCTTGTTTCTGCGGCATCTTCTTTTAGTGCTGTATAGCGTTCTTCAAGTTTTAAGAGTCTAGTTTCAATATTTTCTTTAGCACTTTGTTTTTGTTTGAAATTATCATCCTCATTGTCTTGCGATTTAATGAGGTCTTCTTGCTCTGAAATTGTTTTTTCCAAAGCACTATTTGATTCAGTAAGAGTTTGATCTTCATGAGTAAGATCGACTTTTATTTGTTCGAGCTGGTTTTTTAAATCCCGGAGGTTCTTTTCATATGTTTCAGCTTCATCTTCCATGCGTTGTAATGTCAGCTTTTGGGCTTGTAAAGCTGCTGAAATCTCGGATTCTCTTTTGCGTAAAGGTGGTAAATCCTCAATCTGCGTGTTTTGGGTTTTGGTCAGCTGAGTTACAGCGATCAGCTTTTCGGCAACAATTGATTCTGTTTTACTAAACTCGCTCTCATAGTCTTTTTGCTTATTTGTGAGAGATTGCCATTCCAGATAGGTGATTAGCAGTTCAAATTGCCTGATCTGGGCATTAAGATTTTTATATTTACTGGCCTGACGGGCCTGACGTTTCAGGGAAGACAGCCGTGATTCCATGCTGTTCATAATATCTTCAAGGCGTTGAAGATTTGTATCAGCGGCTTTTAAGCGAAGTTCTGCCTCGTGGCGCCGTGCATATAAGCCTGCGATCCCTGCTGATTCTTCCAGGATAAGCCGTCTTTCCTGCGGTTTGGCGTTAATCATGCGTGTGACATGGCCCTGTGAGACCATAGAGGGTGAATTTGCGCCTGTGACCGTGTCGGCAAAAAGCATCTGAACATCACGCGCTCTGACGGTTTTGCCGTTAATACGGTAGGTAGAGCCTTGATCGCGCTCTATGCGGCGTGTACTTCAAGCTCATCCATAGTATTAAAACCGTTAGGGCCTTCGTGAGCTTGATTGTCCAATAAAAGCGAGACTTCAGCTATATTACGGCGAGTGCGCGCGTTCGTGCCGTTAAAAATAACATCTTCCATGCCGCCACCGCGCATGCGTTTAGCCGAGCTTTCGCCCATGACCCAGCGTAAGGCCTCTACCAGATTGGATTTTCCGCACCCATTTGGTCCGACAATGCCATTGAGACCGGGCATGATTTCAAGCTCGGTTTTATCCGCGAAGGACTTGAATCCGCTTATTCTCAGGCTTTTGAATTGAACCATGTGCCGTTTATTCTTTCATACTCAATCGTGTTATTCATCCGATTCTTTGGACGTGTCTTCGGGGATTACTTCCGGTATTTCCTCGGTAGATTTTTTTTCTTGTGCTTCGGCAATTAATGAGTCGAAGGTTTTTCTCAATTCCGGATAGGGGGTTAGTCCCATAATAACAATCGAATCATTTAAAACCAGTGTGGGCGTAGATTTAACGTCATGTGTTTTATGTGCGTTTTCCTGTACATCGGTGATGATTTTGTGTATTTCTTCGCTATTCAGGCATTCTTCGAATTTTTCTTCGCTAAGACCAAGTAAACGCGTGTTTTGTTTCATATAAGGAATATATTTCTCATAACTTTTCCATTGATCTTGCGTCTCGAACATAAGCTGTACAAAGTTAAAATAGACTTGATCGGGCAAGCATCGTGCTACGGCACCGACTTTTATACCAACGTCACTCAGGGGAAAGTCGTTATAAACCAGATAGGCCTTTCCTGTATCAATATAATCTCTTTTAATTTTGATATAATTAGTTTCATGGAAATGCTTGCAGTGACCACAGGTAAAAGCACTATGTTCCGATATTTTTAACGGAGCGTTAGGGTCACCAAGGATGCGCGCAGAGTAAGGATTGTCATTTACTCTGCTTACAGCAGGATTGATGTGTATAGGGGGTGTGGCGGCGTTCTCACTTGTTTTGATACTTTCTTCGTTTTGTGCTGGAGCGGAAGCTTCAGTAGCGGTACTTTGCTGTGACACGTTTTGTATTTTTTTGTTTGAGGCATAAAGACCAGCAATAAGAATGATGCCAAGCACCACAAGAACAGCAGTGATTATCGGCAAGGCTGAAGTTTTTTGATTATTATTCTTTTTCTGTCCTGTCATAATTGAAACTCCTTTTTTGTAAGTGACAATAGCACAATGAATATTAATTCAAGTCAAGGGAATCAATGTTTCCGGCTCATTATTATAATGAATTATTTTCGTAGTATAAGATCAATGCGGTCATCTTTATCAATTCCACTATTCTGATCACCCAGAGTATTGAGCTTTATTATTTTCGGGTTTATGCCGCCATCAATCAAAAACTGACGGATTTCAAGAGAGCGTGCCAGAGAAATGCGGATTTTACTATGTTCTTCTCCGGCGATTTTTGTCGCGTAGGCCCGAATTTCTATTTTTGTGATGCCATCATTTTGGATTTGTTGCATGGCGTATTGTCGCAGGAAATCAATCGTGTCGGCATCGAATTTAACGGCACCCTTTGCCATGGGGAAGCTGATGAGTGTTTCATCTTGATCATTTGTTTCCTCATCCAGCGAGATAAGCTTTTTCTCACTCTCAATGATGTCAAAAATATCCAGATTCGAAACATCACTCGGTGAATTTTCTGGATTTAATATCGAGGTTATTCTTTTAGGCAGGTTTTTTTCGCTGACCGGCTCACCCTTATACGATAGCTCTTCAAGATAGGAGGAGGGAACATTGAGTATTTTAGGACGTTCGGGTGGAATCGGGATTTTTTTCTCTGCATAGGCTTCTTGTGCCAGAAAGTTGGAGGCACAGAAAACTAGAGCAAAAGTTATAATAAATATACGGTGTAGCAAAACGTGAAGTCCTGTTAGTCAATCATGTGCAAATATGCAATTTACGGTTTTGCCGGACTTACAGTTTTCAAAAGTTTCAAGACATCGTCAAACACTTTGTCATTACCGGCAACTATATTACCAGTATCTATGGGATTCTTTCTTCTGTCATCAATATCTGTAACAAAACCCCCAGCTTCTTTTACGATCAAAATTCCAGCCGCAATATCCCATGATTTTAAATCACGTTCCCAATAAGCATCATAGCGGCCTGCTGCGACATAAGCCAGATCAAGCGCGGCGGCTCCAAAGCGGCGTAGCCCTGGTGCTGCTGTTATCATTGTATCGTATTCTTTTATGAATTGCGCACGTTGCTCGACAGATCTTCGCGGTGAGCCTGTCGCTATGGTGGCAAAAAGCATGTCTCCGCGGCCTGATACACGAAGGCGTCTTCTTTTGTTAAATGCCTGTCCACCTTTCTCGGCGTGAAAAATCTCGTCTTTGACCGGATCGTGGATAAGACCGGCAATGATTTCTCCTTTATGCTCCAGAGCAATAGAAATAGCCCAATGCGGCAGACCGTGAAGGAAGTTTGTTGTGCCGTCAAGCGGGTCGATTATCCAGCGATAATCGCTGTCATTACCTTTAATAACGCCGCCTTCTTCCATCAGGAAATTGTAATCAGGGCGTGCTTTTTGTAATTCTTCGAAAATAATTTTTTCTGCCCGTTTATCGGCTGCAGAGACAAAGTCTCCTGGTCCTTTGGTTGAAATCTGCAAGTTTTCGACTTCGTTAAAATCGCGGAGCAAAGAACGCGCGGCTTTTTCAGAAGCGCGCATCATTATCGTCATAATCGGACTTAGAGTAGCCATAATGTTTATTTATCCTTTATAGCGTTCAACATAAGTCGCATCTTCAACGCGGACCACAATTTTAGTACCTGATTCGACATGAGGGGGGACCATGACTTTTACGCCATTTTCTAAAATCGCAGGTTTGTAAGATGTCGTGGCGGTCTGACCTTTAACTACAGGCTCTGCTTCAACAATCTCCATGACAACGGTATCAGGAAATTTAAAGCCTAGAGGTTCGCCTTCAAAGGTCTCGACTTCGATGATCATATTGTCTTGTAAGAAAGCTGCCTGTGGGCCAATTTGATCTCTGGTTACCGTAATCTGATCGAATGTTTCCTGATTCATCAGGTGGACCTCTTCTCCGTCGGTATAAAGAAACTGGTATTCTGCTTGGTCAAGACGCACGCGCTCGACTGTTTCTTGTGTTCTGAATCGTACATTATCCTTATTACCTGTGCGGATGTCACGCATTTCTACCTGAGCTACTGATGCGCCTTTACCGGGCTGTTGAATCTCGTTCTTCAGGACAACGTAGAGCTTGCCGTTATATTCAATCACGTTACCGCTGCGTAGTGTAATAGCATTTACTTTCATAATTCGCCTTCACGCTTGTCTTACCTTGTTTTATCTTTTTGGGTTAAAAGCATATATTTCCCAAAACTCTCAAGTCTAGCTTTTATATCGGGATCTTCTATTTGCGCAAGTGTGTCTTCAATATATTTTTCATCTGTACCAGATAAAGACTGCATTTTTTGTATTCTGGATTTCGTTTTTGGTTCTAATTCTGTAGCTGTGAATTTTATATCTGTAATCCAGCCTTCGCCAAAAATCTGGTTTATTCTTTCCAATATCAAGCCCTTACGATAGGATAAAGTGGTGGTTAAAGCGTTGCTGGAAGCTATTTCCAAGGTTGCTAACGCTTTCTTGGTTTTGGGATCTTTTCTGTATCTTAGTTTTATTGGTTGTGCCTTATCAGCCATATCCTGTCCGATTATATCGGCCCATTGATTGACGATCCGTCCTAATGAGATATATTTGCGGCTGAAATTTTGTGCGGCGACTTTTGCGGCAGATTCGGATATAGGGCGCATGGCTAGAAACCTAAAACAAAAAGCGGATAAACTCAATCATGAAGAAATTATAGCATTTCGCACTGCAATTCTGAACTGGTATGATCGGCACAGGCGCGTTTTGCCATGGCGCGCTCTTAAGGGGCAAAAACCTGATCCTTATCATGTATGGCTCTCCGAAATTATGCTTCAGCAAACAACTGTAACTGCGGTTATTCCTTATTTCGAAAGATTTTTGTTTCTATGGCCTAGTGTCCATGATCTGGCAGGTGCGAAAAACGAGGATATTATGCATGAATGGGCGGGGCTTGGATATTATGCAAGGGCTAGAAACCTTCATAAATGTGCAAAAGAAGTGGTTGAGAAGTATGGTGGAGTTTTTCCTTCTAATCAGGACGAGTTAAAAAAGTTACCGGGTATCGGTGATTATACCAGCGCAGCAATTCTCTCTATCGCCTTTGATAAGCCTGCTAATGTAGTGGATGGAAATATAGAGCGGATTATGGCTAGGTATTTTGCCGTTTTAGAGCCTATGCCCAAGAGCAAGTCACTATTGAGGGCAAAGGCCGCTATTTTTTCAAAAGGGCAATCTCAAAGATCAGGGGATTACGCTCAGGCACTTATGGATTTGGGTGCGAGTGTTTGCACTCCTAAATCTCCGTCTTGTGTATTATGTCCTGTCCGGAGTGGATGTCTGGCATATGCCAAAGGCATTCAAGCTGATCTTCCAGCGCGGATACGAGAGGAAAAAAAGTCGCGTCGTTATGGGTATGTATACTGGATTACGAATGAGGAGGGAGAAGTTCTGATTCATAAGCGACCCGAAAAAGGCTTGCTAGGTGGGATGATGGCTTTACCGACTTCGGAATGGAAAAATGACATAAAATACGCGGCAGTTGATACTCTTAGTTTTCTATCAGATAGTTTTCTATCAGATAATGTTGTAGAGGATTATAAAGCTCATATTGAACATGTTTTTACACATTTTCATCTCACACTTTATCTGCAAAAGGCTGTAATATCGGACTGCAAAGAGATACCGCCATCCTATAAATGGCTGTGTGTTGAAGAGGTCAGCGCAAGTGGTATGCCTACTGTTTTTCAAAAAGCACGGGATTTATTCCTTCTGGCCGCATGATTGGTTGAACGAAAGACGTATTATCAGTATAATGTCACTTGCAGCTTATTTTTTCATCAGGTGATATGTGTGATTTTTTTTAAACATAGAAGTTTTAAATCATTTGTGAGTGGCATATTTTTGCTCTGTCTTGTGTCATTTGTAGCATATGCTCAGGTTGATCCATCCGCATATTCCTTTGGGGCAGGGAAGGGAGAGTACATAAAGATTGTTCCCAGAAATGATAAAAATGATGAGATTAATTCTTATCGCGAGAGTGAAAAATCGACCAAAAAGGAATATATATATGAAGAATTAAGCATGGCAACACTCGCTCATTTATATTGGGCTGTGTCATTGTTGGATATCGAAAATGACTCTCATATTGATGATTTTTTGAAAATAAATGAATGCGAAATTTACATGAATTATTTCGGAAGTGAATTTGAATGGAAAGAAATTCGGGAAGCAGGACGGAATTTTATCAGGAATAATAAAGATCAATTTCCACTAAGATTTAAAATTGTACAGCCCCTGAGGCTTCGTGAGTATGATATGAAACGAAAAGCCTTTCTTATTGATGAGGATTTCCAGATAATGTCTATCAGACGTTTTGAGGCTTATGCCAGTGATGCCTATAACAGAATCTGCAATGATCCTTATGTAAAAGAAATGGAGGGGTATACTAGGGGTATTGTATTGGAGTTGAGCAGGCCTTTTTCTCTGACATATGTACCGGCCAAGTCGCAAGATGCTTTGGACTATATTCAAGAAAAGGAAGCAATACTGAAAACTTTACCTGAAAAAGCTCAAAATGACATAAACCGAAATAAGTTCAGAACTGCGTTTGTGGTTTTAAAGGTAAAAGTTTTTGCGCATAGAAAAACTATAAGAGCAAATCGGTTCATGTTAACACAGATGATGGCGGCGCTTGAAGGGTTTGAAATCTATTCAGATGCAGATTTGAAGAAGGCTTTTTATATTAAAAATTATACAGACAACCAAAGTGAAGTGCAAACTAGTGAAGAGTTGGCGTCTGAGTATGAAATTCTTAGGGAAAAGTCAAAGGGTGAGGGAGTGCTATATTAGTCTTGTTTCACTCTTAATATCTTAACGCCAACCGAATTTGTGCTTTCAATAATATCAGGCTTTTCTGCTGTGATGTGGGCTGAAATGGTTTTTGTATGTTTCAGACATAGGCCAGCAATTTCCTCGCAGAACTCTTCAAGTAGCTCAAAATGGCGTGTTTGTGATAATGCCTTCACCTCATTCACAACAGTTTCATAAGATAGAACATCATCTATACCTGTTAATAATTTGTTTTTATTTGTTTTTACTTGTATCTCTATGTTTACAAGAACGCGCTGAGTATGCTCTTTTTCCTTGTCATATATACCTGTGGACATCTCAAGTTGGAGGTCACGTATAAATATGTAATCAGAATTTTTTTTGTCAGGCATTAGCTTGGCTTGAGCGTATCTGCTCTCTTAAATTATCGATAGGAAAATGCTTTCCGTCTTTCTGGTAATGCCAAAACGTCCAGCCATTACAGGACGGGGCGTTTTGAACAGCAGCGCCAACCTTATGGATCGAACCTCTGGTCTTGTCAATACGGTTTTGAGCTATGACTGAACCATCAGCGTGAACCGTAACTTTGTGACGCTTTTTTGAGTCGGTCAGTACTGAGCCTGGTTTTATTAGACCTTGCTCAATCAATGAGCCGAATGGAATGCGGGGTTGTTCTCGTTTGGTAAGGGTTTCAATGAGGTTATCTTTAAGCGGGTCAATTGCGGCGATGCGTTCTTTGGCAAAAGCAGCATAAGTTTCATCGCGTTCAATGCCAATGAAAGAGCGTCCTAATTTCTTGGCTACTGCACCGGTTGTTCCTGTTCCGAAAAATGGGTCAAGCACCGTGTCGCCCTTGCGGGTCGACGCCATAAGTACGCGGTGAAGTAGGCTTTCTGGTTTTTGTGTGGGGTGTGCCTTTTTACCGTCTACGTCTTTGAGACGCTCATGACCCGTGCAAAGCGGTAAGTACCAATCGCTGCGCATTTGTAAATCCTCGTTCAAGGATTTCATGGCGTCATAATTAAAGAAATATTTTGACTTCTGTGTTTTTGATGCCCAGATCAGGGTCTCATGTGCGTTTGTGAACCTGCGTCCACGGAAATTGGGCATAGGATTGGATTTGCGCCAGATCACATCATTTAATATCCAAAATCCCATATCCTGTAAAATGTAACCAAGGCGAAAAATATTATGGTAGCTTCCAATGACCCAGATTGATCCATCCGGATTCAGTGCGTTGCGTGCTGCATCTAGCCATTCCCTTGTAAAGTCATCATAAGATTTGAGACTCTCGAACTGATCCCAGTCATTATCGACTGCATCGACTTTTGAATTATTAGGACGGTGCAGCTCGTTATTAAGCTGTAAGTTATAGGGAGGGTCGGCAAAAATACAATCTACTGATTTTTTTTTCAGGCTGTTCATAAGCTCCACACAATTACCGGTTAAAATAGTTTCTGTGGACAGAGTGTTTTTTTGTCTTGTCATCTTCATTTCCTTTGATTTAGGAAGCGAATCATGAGTCAAAATGTGACTTGGGTCAAGCTAAATTTTGAATTATTTTTTGTTGATTCCCATAACTGAGTCAATGTGTTAAGAAATGAACCTAAAGTTATTATTGATCGTGCTCTATGATGCGGCGGACCGGACCAAAGCTCTTGCGGTGGTGTGGAGTGACACCATGTTGCTCTAGTGCGATGATATGTTGCTTTGTGGGGTAGCCAGCATTGCTGTCCCAACCATAAGAAGGGTATTCCAAAGCCAGCTTGGTCATGATCTGGTCGCGGTAGACTTTAGCAATAATAGAGGCCGCCGCGATAGAGACAGATTTAGAGTCACCTTTTACCACAGTGATTACTTTGCATGATAAATCCGGAGCCTTGTTGCCATCTACTAAGGCATGATCAATGCCATCAACTTTCTCGCATGAAATTTTCATTGCAAGTAATGAGGCTTGCAAGATATTGATTTCATCAATTTTTGTGGGAGATATTTCTGATATGGCATATGGGAAATGCTTTGTTATGGATTCAAATAATGTATGTCGCTTGCTATGAGAAAGTTTCTTGCTGTCTTTTATTTCTTTAATGAAAGGTAGTTCGCGTAAATGTCTCGGGATAACGACACAGGCGGCCACAACCGGGCCAGCCAATGGTCCGCGTCCGACTTCATCTATGCCGCAGACTGTGCCTACATATTTATCTTCCAATGAAAAATCCGGAGTAAGGGCAGGGGCTCTTTGTTTTTGGGCGGCTTGTGGCATTATTTACCCAAGCTCTTACTCGCTATTTCAAATATGTCTGGCGCAAGGTCCGGTGTTTTCAGAATGTTTTCCAGAGCGTCTTTCATCATAGCTTGTCTATTCGGTGTATAGCGCGCCCATTCGCGCATTGGTGTAAGAAGACGCGCGGCAATTTGTGGGTTAATGCTATTAAGTTCAATCACGGCTTCTGTCAGGAATTCGTAGCCTGAGCCGTCAGCCGCGTGAAAGCATACAGGGTTCATCATGGAAAAAGCCGAGAAGAGGGAACGCGCACGGTTCGGGTTTTTGATGTTAAAATCAGGATGACGGCGTAGTTCTTTTACTCGGGTTATAGTTTTGGGCAAGTGGATTTGGGCCTGAGCGCTAAACCATTTATCCACAACCAGTGGATAAGTCTTGAAGCGATTATAAAAGTCACTCACGATATGCTCATGCACGGAACCGTCCAGCGTGCAGCCAAGGAAAAGACCCGCCATGCGGTCGGTCATATTATTGGCGCTGTCATAGTGTGATCTGACACGGTTTGCGTCTTCCTCAGTAAGTTTATTGGATAAGATCATGAGCGCTGTATTTTGAAGAACGCGCTTACCTATAGCTTCAGAATTATTGCTGAATTTTTTATCTGTACGGTTACTCTCGTAAAGTTTTCCAAGTTTATCCGCAAAGTTATCCACAATGGTGTTGAGGAGAGTTTGGCGGGCGGTGTGAATGGCTTGCGGGTCGATTATTTCTCTCATTTGCCCGATACGTGTCACGTCCGGAAGACTGATGGCCCGTGCCATTAAGGATTTATCAGCGTCAGGATCAAGAGCGCGCTCCAGTAATGCGCCGTAATTCTCAAGAAAATTTTTCGGCGTATCTGCTTCCCCGTCAATCATATGGTTTAACGTGCGAAGCATGAATTGCTGTCCGGCTTCCCAGCGGTTAAAGCCATCATTGTCATGCACCATGAGAAAGGCGAGGTCTTCATTGTTTAAATTCGTGGTGAGTTTTACAGGCGCAGAAAAGCCACGCAAAATTGAGGCGGCTTCAGGTTTTGACTCTATTCCTGTGAGTTCAAAGTTCTGGGCTTCTTCTTTTAAGTGCAGGGTTTTTTCTACAATGTCATTGCCATTTTTATCCAAAAGACCAATTTTTACCGGAATATGCATTGGCTTTTTATTTTTCTGTCCGGCTGTATCGGGAATAGTTTGCGTCAATGTCACGACATAGGTTTTGCTTGCCTGATCATATAATCCTTTAAAACTAACTTCCGGCGTTCCGGCCTGTGAGTACCATAGGCGGAATTGTGATAAATCTGTTCCGGTTGCATCTTCTATAGCCTGAATGAAGTCTTCGCAAGTCACGGCTTGTCCGTCATGGCGTTCGAAATAAAGATCCGTACCCTTGCGGTAGTTCTCGTTGCCCATAATTGTGCGCATCATCCTGATGACTTCTGCACCTTTTTCATAGACCGTCATTGTATAGAAATTATTGATCTCGATGTAATTATCGGGACGGATAGGATGTGCCAGAGGAGAGGCATCTTCGCTGAACTGGAAGCGACGCAAATGGCTAACGTCATCAATGCGCTGTACATCGCGGGAATGAGTGTCGCTGGAAAATTCCTGATCACGAAAGACGGTTAGTCCTTCTTTTAGGGAAAGCTGGAACCAGTCACGGCAGGTAATACGATTGCCGCTCCAATTGTGGAAATATTCATGGGCAATAACGCTTTCCACACGCATAAAGTCCGTATCGGTGGCGGTTTCAGGGTGAGCTAGGACAAGGGCAGTATTGAAAATATTCAGAGATTTATTCTCCATTGCTCCCATGTTGAAATCACTCACTGCCACGATGTTAAAGAGATCAAGGTCATATTCGAGGCCGTAAACGTCCTCATCCCATTTCATTGAGCGTTTCAAGGAATCCATCGCGTGATCACATTGCTTTTCATCGCCGTCACGGACATAAATATATAAATCGACCTCTCGGTCCGAAGCCGTTGTAAATGTATCATGGATATGTACCAAGTCACCGGCCACAAGAGCAAAGAGATAGCAGGGCTTGGGGTAGGGGTCTTCCCAGATTGTAAAATGGCGGTTCTCATCTACTTCGCCGCCATCAATGCGGTTACCATTGGATAGTAAAACCGGATATTTCTTGTCAGCTTCGATCCGCACAGTATAGGTTGTTAAGACATCCGGCCTGTCTGGAAAATAGGTAATCCGGCGAAAACCCTCGGCTTCGCATTGTGTGCAATAAGTGCCACCTGAGTTATAAAGACCTTCTAGCCGAGTATTTTTCTCAGGGCAGATTTTTGTCACAATCTTAAGTGTAAAAGAATCGCCTTCCGGAGCAGGAATTGTCATGGATTTGTCGTCAATTTTATAATCATTTAGCGCCTGATCATTCAGCGTGATTTCCTCGATTACCAAATCCTCACCATAAAGGAATAAATCCTCCGCGCTTGACGGGTTTTTCCTTTTATATTTGGTTATTGCGGTCACAAAAGTCTCACCGTCATGGATATCAAAATCCAGATTAAGGCTCTCGATTTCATAAGGGTAAGGCTTGTAATCTTTGAGGTATATGGTTTTCGGCGTGTCTGTTCTCATTGCTTTTACTTGTTTTGTTCATGATTCGTGAGGTACTATAATGGAGCAAATGAGAGAAATGGGAAAGGGGCTAGAGTTCCAGCACCATATCATTGCGATGAACAAGGACGTCTCGTCCGGTAAACCCTAGAATTTCTATTATTTCGCGGCTATGTTTTCCCTTAATACGCACGGCATCTTCTTTGCCATAGGCGCTGATTCCCATTGCAACTTTCTGGCCTTTTATATTCCTGATCTCAATCGGGTCGCCGCGGTGAAAATCGCCTTCAACCTTTTGGACCCCTATAGGAAGCAGGCTTTTCCCCTTGTGCAGGGCTTCCAGTGCCCCGTCATCAATAGTGATGATTCCTTTGGGCCTCATATGCGCGCCGAGCCATTTTTCTCTGGCTGTAAGATCGCAATATTGAGAGATGAAAAGACTGCTGGGTTTTTGAGGTTCAGAGCATAAATCGCGGAAGGCATGAATGGGGCGACCGTCGGTGATCACTAAGTGGATACCGGATTTTGTGGCCGAAATTGCGGCTGTAATTTTACTCTTCATGCCTCCTGTGCTAAGGCCGGCAAGTGCATCTCCGCCCATTTTTATATGATCATCGGAAATATGTTCGATCACGGGGATATGCTCGGCCTGTGGATCTTTTTGTGGATCACTTGTATAAAGTCCATCAATAGTGGATAGCAGGACAACAGCATCGGCCATAACCATCTGGGCAACACGCACGGAAAGTCTGTCATTATCTCCAAATCTTATTTCTACGGTGGAGACGGTGTCATTCTCATTAATTACGGGGATAATATTACGCTCAAGCAGTGTATAAAGTGTTTCTCTGGCATTTAAATTCATGCGACGATCTTCTGTATCGCTCATGGTCAGAAGAACTTGGGCGGTTATGATATCCAGCTTTTTAAATGCATTGTGATAGCCGTTAAAGACATGGAACTGGCCCACTGCGGAGGCCGCTTGCTTTTTTTCCAAGGGAATTTTATTCGGTGCGGTTTTTGCTGAAATTCCCAGTGCTTTACGTCCTAAAGCAATTCCACCAGAGGAAACGATTATAATCTTTTTGCCCTGATCGGTGAGAGCTTTTACATCTTGCGCCAGAGCATCCAGCCAATCCTGATTGACCTGATCAAGTTCATCACCGCGTACAAGGGCAGAGCCAATCTTGATGACAATGATTTTGGCAGTTTTAAGGACATCTATTGTAGAACGGGCTTGATCGGTCATGTCGGCTCGAAGGGTTGATCTTCTTTATCCTTATTCTTTTCATCTTCTTTGCTTTTGTAAACAATTTCGGCAAGTTTGAACAGCAGGGGGTCAATGTTTTCCCCCGATACGGCAGAAATTATATAAGGTTTTTTGCCTGTTTTTTTCTCGAAGTCTTTGGCGATATCTGCCGAGAGTTCGGGGCCGAGTGCATCAGCCTTGTTCAGAGCAATGATTTCCTCACGCTCAATCAGGCCTGCCCCGTATTTTTTTAGTTCACTGCGTATAATTTTGTAGGATTTCGCGGGGTCATCTTCGGTTATATCAATGAGATGGAGTAGGGCGGCTGTGCGTTCGACATGACCGAGGAACCGATCACCAAGGCCTTGGCCTTTATGCGCTCCTTCGATTAGGCCTGGAATATCGGCAATAATAAAGTCGCGTTCTCCTGTGCGGACTACGCCTAAATTCGGGTGAAGTGTGGTGAATGGGTAATCGGAGATCTTTGGCTTGGCATTAGAGCAGGCCGCCAGAAAAGTTGACTTTCCGGCATTGGGTAGGCCAACCAGTCCAATATCGGCGATTAGTTTTAAGCGCAACCAAACAGCCATTTCCTGTCCCTCCCAGCCGGGTGTGGACTTGCGGGGTGCCTGATTGGTGGCGCTTTTGTAATGGGTGTTTCCAAAGCCGCCATCTCCGCCTTTCAGAAACAAGATTTTTTGTCCGGCTTTGGTCATATCGGCCAGAATGGTTTCTTTGTCTTCATCAAGAATTTGTGTTCCTACTGGAACTTTGATGATGCAATCTTCGCCGCCTGCTCCGGTTTTATTTCGTCCGGAGCCGTGCTCGCCGGGGCGGGCACGGAAATGTTGCTGGTAACGGAAATCAATAAGAGTATTGAGCGTATCAAAGGCTTCGAAATAGACATCGCCGCCTTTTCCGCCATTGCCACCGTCAGGGCCGCCAAACTCTATGTATTTCTCACGACGAAACGAGACACAGCCCGGTCCGCCATGTCCGCTTTCGAGATAGATTTTTGCTTGGTCTAAAAATTTCATGGTTTAGTTACAAGTTACAAGGTTTAAGTTACAAGGTCTCTTGCAACTTGTAACTTCGAACTGACTACTCGGCAGCTTTTGCGTTTTGATCGTTGGATGGAACAATGTTCACAATTGGACGACCGGCTTTACCTTTTGAAAATAAAACCTGACCATCCAGAAGAGCGAAAATCGTGTGATCTTTGCCAAGACCAACATTTTTGCCGGGTACGAATTTTGTTCCGCGTTGACGGATGATGATATTACCGGCCAGAACGTCTTGTCCGCCTGATTTCTTAACGCCAAGTCTGCGACCTGCTGAATCGCGTCCGTTTCTGGAACTACCACCTGCTTTTTTATGTGCCATAATTTTTTCTCCTTAAAATTTCCTGTTTTTACTACAGGATATCCCTTTCAATTATCGTGCCGGAAATTAAGCCGCCTTGATATCTGTGACCTGTATCATTGTCAGATCCTGACGGTGGCCTTTTTTACGACGATAATTCTGACGGCGTTTTTTCTTGAAGATCGTAATTTTAGGGCCGCGTGTCTGGGCTATAACTTTAGCTTCTACTTTTGCACCTTTAACCATAGGCTCGCCAACTTTGGCTGTTTTGCCGTCAACGATCATAAGGACTTCATCCAAAGTCACTTTATCGCCTTCTTTACCATCCAGCTTTTCGACCAGAATTTTGTCGTCTTTCTGGACCTTATATTGTTTTCCACCTGTCTTGACTACCGCAAACATTGCCTTCATTCCATCTTCAATAAATTATTTTCTGTACGCCACAACATAATTTGTTAGGCCGCGAAAGAAACCATAATTCCTATAGTGTGTCAAGAAATTATCAGAAAATAAGTGTCCTTTTCAATTAAATAATTTCTTTTTTTGGGTGATAACACCATAAGCCGGAGAAAACAGCATGCTGAGGACAAGAAATATTCCGCAAATTACGGCTATCATGGCGGCTGCATTGATGCTGTGTTCAAAGCCCAGCGCGAGCGGTAGGAAGCCGGCACAGAAATAACCGGTTATCGCACAGAAAATACCTATTATAGCGCTGAGCCACATCTGTGTTTCCATGCGGTCACAGAGCATTCTTGCACTTGCGGCGGGGCAAACAAATAAAGAGATCACAAGGATGGAACCCGTAGCCTCAAAACAACTTACCGCAATTAAAGCAGTTAGAAGGATTTGTATCAGGTGCAGGGCCGTAACATACTGCCCTTGAAGTTCTGCGTAAAGCGGATCAAACGTGCTAACGCGCAGCTCTTTAAAAAAAACAATCATAAAGGCCAGCGTTATAACCAGCATCACCGATAGAGTCTTGATCTGCATAGGCATACTATCCCATTCAAACGGATTTGCCCAGTAGGTTAGCTCCAGCGCGCCATAAAGGACATGCTGTGTGTCCAAATGGACGCGCCCGCCGATATAGGTTTCCAGAAATACGACCCCTAACGCAAACATGGTAGTAAAGACCGTACCGATAGCTGCGCCTTGCTCGATGCGTGCATATCTTTGTAAAGCATAAACGCCGAGCACTGCGATCAGGCAAGAAAGGGTTGCCCCGCCCATAACGTATAGAATGCTGAAGGAACCGCTTAAATACACGCCCATGACAATACCGGGAAGGACGGAGTGGCTGAGCGCATCAACCATGACGGCTTCTTTGCGCAGGACTAGAAAACTGCCCATCAGGGCACAAAGGATGCTGGCCAGTATCACGATCAGGAGCGCCGGAAAATCGACAATAAAGAAGGTTTCACTGAGCATTGATAATCCTTCTTATGGGTGAGAGGATCAGGCTTGCGAACAAGAATCCTGCGCAGGATAAAACAATAATTGCTCCTGTTGGTAGATCATAGAAAAAGCCGGATACAACCACGCCGTTGACACAGGCTAAAGCCGCTATGGCACAGGAGAGGGCAAACATGACTTCGCTGCGATCTGTCCAGAGGCGTGCGGTGATAGGTGGAATAATCAGGAGGGCAAGTATCAGGATCAATCCGACTGTCTTTAATCCTGCGCATATGACCGATATCATCAAGAATAAGAGAATGTTTTCTGTTTTTGTTTTGCTGATACCAAGAAATTCTGCATTGATGGGATCAAAGCAAAGTAGCCTCAGGGCTTTGAAATTATATATACCGAGTAATAAAACCAGCGTTGCTATTCCTGTGAGCATGAATAAATCTTGTTGTGTCAGGCCTGAAACTTGCCCTAGCAGGAAGGAGTTTAGACCGGCACGATTGCCTGTTTCCAAAGACTGGATGATGCTAAGTATGACAAGGCCTAGGCCGTAAAAGCTGCTCATTACACTGGCGATGGCGACATCTTGCGAAAGGCGTGTGCGATTTATGATCCAACGCACAGATAATGCGCCAAGTAGAGCGGTTATTCCTGAGCAAAGCAATAAAAACGGCAAAAATCGTCCACCATTTAAACCCATCGATAGAGCCAGCAAGAATCCGACTCCAAGGCCGGGTAAGGTAGAGTGGGTCATGGCATCTGAGATTAGAGCTTCTTTGCGTAAGACCAGAAAAGGTCCGACCATGCCGCAGGACAGTCCCAGCATGATCGTGGTAATGATTACCAGGATGATATTGTAATGATCAGAGAAGAAATGCATTATGCGGTTATACCTCCATAGACCGCGGCCAGATTTTCTTGCGATAGAGTTTCATTGGGCGGTCCATCGCTTATAAGTATTTTGTTAATTAACAAAATTCGGTCGAAATGCTCTTTGGCGCTTTGCAAGTGATGGTGAACAATCAGGATTGTCTTGCCTTTGGCCTTGAGGTCCTTAAACAGGGTAAAAAGCAAATCCTGTGTGGTTTGATCAATCCCTGCCATCGGTTCGTCCAGAAACAGGAGGTCAGCATCTTGTGCCAAAGCGCGTGCCATAAAAACACGTTGTTGCTGCCCGCCAGAGAGGCTACCTATTTGCTTGCGCGCATAGTCAGCAAGTTTGACTTGTTCAAGATATGACATGGCCTCTTCGCGGTTGGCTTTTGTAATGCGTTTGAGTAACCCTATGCGCGGATACATGCCCATGAGGCACACATCAAGAGCGCTGACGGGGAATTGCCAGTCAATGGAACTGCGTTGGGGGATATAGGCGATTTTGGTTTTATGGTCTTTTAGGGCGCCACCAAAGAATTTTACTTCGCCCTCATGCGGGATTAAATCAAGCACGCCTTTAATGAGCGTGGATTTTCCTGCGCCATTTGGTCCAAGTACACCAATAATCTCTCCGCTATTAGCTACGAAACTTACATTGCTTAGGACGTCGTCATGCTGTCCGGCATAGCGGCAAGAGAGGTCTTTGACTATTAAGGGCATAAAGATATTCATTTTTCTTGCAACTCACTGTTCAGCGCATTGGTGATGGTTGTTACATTATGTTTCATCATACCTATATAGGTGCCTTCCGGTGTATCTTCTTCACCCATAGCATCGGAATATAAATGCCCCCCAATCGTAACTTTATGGCCCATCGCCGCAGCGCCTTCGATAATGGCTTTTATGTTATGATCTCCTACAGATGTTTCGATAAAAACAGCAGGGATTTTTCTTTCCACTAAAATATCCACAATTTCCTCTATGCGCTTGATGCCGGCTTCGCTTTCGGTGGAAATGCCCTGAATGCCAATCACGTCAAGGCCATAAGCGCTGCCCAGATAGCCAAAGGCATCATGGGCTGTTACCAGGACTCGTTTTTCTTCGGGGATTGTGGCAATTTGCTTTCTAATAACTTCATCCAAATCTTTAAGTAGATCAATGTATGTATCTGTTTTGGTTTGTAAAATATTAGTCCACTTACCCTTTGAAAGTGTGCTTTTGACAAGATTGGTCGCCGCAATCCAATTGGCAACATTCATCCATATATGCGGGTCGTATTCGGGCTTTCCGTCTTTGGAAAATGTATTGAGCTCGCGTTCTTCTAAGGCATCAGTAATGGCAATAACGGGCTTTTCTTTTTCCAGCTTGTGGAATAAATCCTCCATTTTACCTTCGAGATTCATGCCGTTATAAAAAATAATATCGGCTTTGAGCAACTTTTCCATGTCCGATCGTGTGGGACGGTAGAGGTGCGGATCGATGCCCGGCCCCATAATAAAGTCTATCTTCTCTGAATCGCCAAGAATGTTTTTAAGTAAATCTCCTATCTGAGAAGTTGTGGCAACGATATATTCTGGATGTTCGGGATGGTCTTCTTGCGCCAGTGAGAGCGAAGGCAGGTTTATAAAGCTTAATGCGAGGATAAAAATAAATAGAAATTTTTTAAAAAGCATTGATCTGTCCTTTTGCCAGTTTGCTTAATTTAACCAATATATTTAGTATAGTATATAAAGTTTAGCCTTAGCAATACTTTTGACAAGAGGCATAAAAAGTGTCATAGTATAAAAATTATAAGCAAAGGATAATTTATGACATCCGATACTCTTCTCGCCGATCCCGAAAAACAGGCTTCCTGGTTTGAACGTGTTCGTTTGGCACATCAAACAGAGACTGCCGAGGATTATGTAGAGCTTATTTCAGACCTTATTGAGGTTAACGGAGAGGCCCGCATAGTAGATCTGGCAAATCGTTTCGGGGTTTCTCATGCGACTGTAAACAAAACGATTTCGCGTCTTAAGAAAGAAGGTCTGGTCAACGCGCAGCCCTATAGGTCACTGTTTTTGACCGATGAGGGCCAGAAACTTGCCGATATGTGTAAAGAGCGTCATATGCTGGTTGTGGAATTTCTTAAGTCTATCGGTGTTAGTGACAAGATTGCCGATATGGATGCGGAAGGGATAGAGCATCACGTTAGTAAGGAAACCCTGCAGGCCTTTAGGCGTTTTATCAGACTTAAAAAAACTATGACGGGGTCGTAGCGTCATGCCCGTGGCGAAGCTTTAGCTGAGCTTAGACAACGGGCATCCAGAAAAAGACAGCGAGTTACACTCGCTGACCTTATGGACCCCCGCCGTTTAAATTCGCTTCGCTTATCGCGGGGGTGACGGTGTCAGGTGTTTTATTTTTCCTTTGATTTTCTGAAGTGATCGCGCCATAGTGCGCTCTATGACAGAAAAAAAACTAAAACCGGAACCTGCTTCACCTGATTTAGACGAGCATGGCGTTTCTCACAGAGTGGGAATGGTAGCACGCCTTCGCGCTTATTTGATTGCCGGTATATTGGTGACCGCGCCCATCAGCCTGACTGTTTATCTAACCTATGTATTTCTGACCTTTATAGATCATAATGTTGCCCGTCTTTTGCCCAAAGAGATGTATGAGGCACTTTATGGCGGCACGACCATTCCAGGGATAGGGCTTATCATTGCTCTGGCTTTTTTTATTACGGTGGGCTGGTTTGCGCGTAATTTCTTTGGCCGTCTGATTATTAGAATTTCTGAATATATTGTTCACCGCATGCCGGTAATCAGCAAGCTCTACAGTGCGATCAAGCAGGTCATGGAAACCATTATGGCTACGCAGTCTCAGGCTTTCCGTGAGGTTGTTATGCTGGAATATCCCCGCAAAGGTGTCTGGTCTATTGGTTTTGTTACAGGTAAATCCGAAGGTGAGGTACAGGAACTTACGGAAGAGGAAACTATTAATGTTTTTGTTCCGACAACGCCAAACCCGACTTCTGGCTATTTGCTGTTCGTGCCCAAAAAAGAGCTAAAATATCTTGAAATGAGTGTCGAAGAAGGTGTTAAACTGGTCGTGTCGGCGGGGATTATTACGCCGGATTTTACCAAAAGGCAAAAAAATAAAGACAAGAGGGAATCATGAGCCTGATTAAATCTATACAAGAGCGTGATCCAGCTAGCCCGACTTATCTGGAAGTGTTGTTTGCTTATAACGGCTTTCATGCAGTGTGCATGCATCGTTTTAATAATTGGCTTTGGGGGCTGGGGTTAAAGGCTCTGGCGCGGGCATTTTCCAATTTTACACGGTTTCTAACCGGTATAGAGATTCATCCCGAGGCTAAAATCGGCAAGGAGCTGTTTATTGATCACGGCACTGGCGTTGTGATCGGTCAGACGGCAATTATAGAGGATAATGTGACGATCTATCACGGCGTTACCCTTGGGGGAGTCGGACGTGCCGGACAGGTCGAAGGTAAACGCCACCCAACCATCAAAGAGGGTGCGATTATTGGGGCAGGCGCACAAGTTCTGGGTGATGTTACAGTCGGAGCGCATGCAAAAGTAGGGTCTAACTCGGTTGTTACCAGTGATATTCCGGATTATGCGACGGCAATCGGTATTCCGGCCCGCGTTGTTGGCGGCGATGATCAAGCCCGTGCCTATGGTATGCCGAGCCGTAAGGAAATGGAAGATATCATCACCACGATTGATTGCATTACACGTGAAATGGGTAAGATCAAGAAAGAGCTTAATCTTGATATTGATGAGGAATGCGATTCCGGCAACAAGCAGGAAGCAGCGGAGTGATTTCAGTGTCATTCCGACTAAGGGCATAGCCCGCATGGAGGAATCTTTTTAATATCCCTCGACTTCGCTCGGGATGACATTATACTATCCGCTCTTCAGATATTTAATAGCTTGATCGCGCTCGAACATATAGAGGAGCGTTTTAATCTTCTCGCCGCGTTCACTGGTCAGATTCGGGTCTTTTTCAATTAGTAATCGTGCATCATTATGCGCTGTTGCAAGTAAATCACGGTGAACTGCAAGGTCGGCAATTTTGAAGTGTGCTTCGCCGCTCTGCTTCGTGCCAAGAATGTCGCCGCTGCCTCGAAGCTCAAGGTCTTTTTCGGCAATGATAAAGCCATCTTCCGTGTCGCGCATGATACTTAAACGCTCCTTGGCGGTTTCACCAAGCGGGCCGGCATAAAGCAAAAAGCAATAAGATTGATCTGCACCGCGTCCGACCCGTCCGCGAAGCTGGTGCAGTTGGGACAGGCCAAAGCGCTCTGCATGTTCAATGACCATAATAGTGGCTTCCGGTACGTTGACACCGACTTCTATTACGGTGGTAGCAACAAGGATATCCAGATCGCCATTACTAAACTTTTGCATCACGGCTTCTTTTTCCTCGGCTTTCATGCGACCGTGAACCAGTCCGGTGCGGTTAGGGAAAATGCTCTTAAGGACATCGTAGCGTTCTTCCGCAGCTTCTATATCCATGACTTCGGATTCCTCGACCAGCGGGCAAACCCAGTAGACCCTATTGCCTTCATCAATTTTGCGTTTTAGGCCGGAAATCAGGTCTTCGATTTTTTCCTTGGGAATCAAAAGTGTCTCAACCGGTTTTCGTCCCGGTGGCTTTTCATCCAGTTTGGAAATTTCAAGATCACCGTAATTGGTAAGGGATAGTGTGCGCGGGATTGGCGTGGCAGTCATCACAAGAATATCCGCTTTTTCGCCTTTACCGGACAGGCTCATGCGTTGATGGACGCCAAAGCGGTGCTGCTCGTCAATGATGGCAAGGCCTAGATCGTGATACTTGATATCATCCTGAAAAATGGCATGAGTACCTATGATAAGCTGCGCGGCGCCGTTTTTGATTTGGCTCACAAGTGTCTCACGCTTTTTGCCCTTATCACGTCCGGTCAGGATAACGTAGCGCACGCTCGCAGCCTGTAACCATTCCCGCATACTCTCAGCATGTTGGCGGGCGAGGATTTCAGTGGGCGCCAGAATGGCGGCTTGCGCTCCATTTTCAATGGCATTCATGGCGGCGAGACAGGCCACAATAGTTTTGCCGCTTCCAACATCACCTTGAAGAAGGCGAAGCATACGCCTATTTGAGGCCATATCCTCGTTAATTTCTTTAAGGCTGCGTTTTTGTGCTCCGGTCAGTTCGAAGGGTAAATTTTTTACAATTAAATTATGTAAATTAACTGAAGGTTTAAAACTGCGGCCGCTTACCATGATCTGGTTACGGCGGATCAGGGCTATAGTAATTTGGTTTGCCAGTAATTCATCGTAAGCAAGGCGTGAGCGCTGTGCGGCTAACAGATCAAGGTCTTTCTCACTTTCGGGGTTATGAAGTTTGTGAATTGCCGTTTTCCAGTCAGGCCATTTGGTTTTGGTCAGGTGCGCCGTATCTAGCCATTCAGGAAATGCAGATGTAAGCTTTAGGGCGCTGAGCATGGCTTTTCTCAAGACCTTATTCGTAATACCCTGAGTTAAGGGGTATATTGGCTCTATCGTTTGAATATCCGCTTTTTCCTCTACGCTGCCTATAAAATCAGGGTGAACCATTTGAGCTTTGCCGTGGAAATACTCGACTTTTCCGCTAATGATGCGTGTTTCGCCTAGGGGTAAGGATTTTTCGATCCATGGGCTTTTTGCATGAAAAAAAACAAGATCCATAGATCCGCTATCATCAATGACTTTTACGCGATAGGGCAAACTTTTACGGCTGTTTGGAATGTGTTTTTCCACCTTGATCTGGAGAGTAGCAATCCGGTTATTAGGCGCGTCAGCTATTTGGGGTGTAAAACGACGGTCTATGAAATCTACGGGTGCATGAAACAGGAGATCCAGAATTTTACCGCCGCCTATAAGTTTCTCTATGCGTTTTTGGCTGCTTGGGCCAATTCCGGGCAGGATATTGATGCTCCGGAATAAAGGATCGAGAATAAAAGGGCGCTGTTTCATAATCTAGTCGTTTTCTTTTATTTTTGGACATCGTTATTCGCTTCTCACGTAGGTTCCTACGCTTCGTCGCTCATGCTTTGTCCAAAAATAAAGCAAAACGACTAGATAAAAGCTTTAAAATTTAAGAATCTAGGCTATTTTAACCTTATGGATGACAAAGAAAAACAGAATATTGAAAATAAGCGCAAACAGTTGATTTTTCGCTCAAACCATCGTGGTACAAAGGAGATGGATTTGATTATGGGAGGGTATGCTAGTGCGAATGTTCCTGACTTTACGATAGATGAGTTGCAAGATTATGAGTTTCTTTTGACCCAAAATGACCCGGATTTGTATAATTGGATCACAGATAAGGAATTCCCGCCGGAAGATATCGCAAATTTGTCTGTTTATCAGAAGTTGAAGGCGCATAAATTTGTTTAGCTCTACGGATGTTCATGAAACGTTCCACGTGAAACGCTGGGTATCGTAATTGAGCAAATCAATATAGTGGTCTATTTTTGAATCTTCTTGAAGATAGCGTGATAAGCATAGCCCTTATAGAGGTCTTTGACCACAAGAGCGCCTTTGCCTTCCTGTTCCATCTCCCGCAAATGCTCTAAAATCTCGGGTTTATGATAGACGTGAAACTTGTCAAGAAACCAAAATAGGACGTGCCTGAATGTTTTTGGCAGACCCTCTTGTGAGCCAAAGTCAACGATATGCATCTCTCCATCCGGCGCCATTTTGGAGCAGGCGTGTTCCAGCGATTCCTTCCATGGCGGGATAATAGACAAGGCATAAGAGAAAACAATTTTATCAATATCCGTTTCAAGATCAAAAAGCACTTTAGGTTCAAAGCTCTGGGAAAACCCCTGTTTTAATACGATTTTCTGATCCAGATTTGCGCCTTTTATGTTGTTTCTGGCAGTTTTGAGCATCTCATCGGATGCGTCCAGTCCGTAGAATTTTGCGTCCGGGTATTTTTCCGCAAGCTTGATGAGATTGCGTGCTGTTCCGCACCCTATTTCGCACACTGTTTGACCCGCCTGAGGTTTCAGGTGTTCAATCAGATAATCGCGGCCCAGCAGATAATATTTACGGGACATATCGTATACATGCCGGGTCCAGCGATACATGCCATTCATATCCTTTCTGGCATAGTCTTCGCTATTTTTATCAATTATATCAGTTGCTTCCATCTGTTACTTAATTCGACTTTTATCGAGTGTATAGGTGTGAAATCCGCCATATATTGATGATCTATCTTGAGCAACGGCTTTTGGTGATTCTGTTGGGTCGTATTCCCAAGGTGCCAAGTTTTCTTCACTAAGTCCTTCTGTAAGCGGGCTTTCCTCTCCGGCGGTTCGAAAAATAACGCGTGCACCATCTCTGGCTGTGTTCAGAACAGAAGCCCAAAGCTCGTTAAGCTGTTCGTCATTCATCCAGTCCTGCGCATCCAGAAAAACATAACCGTCAAAGGTGTCGGCCCCCTTTGTGGCAAGATAATCCGTTATAGAGCAATGAATGATTTCTGCTTTTTCTGCATTCTTTTTGATGGTCTCATAATGCTCTTCCATTAGATAACGGGGAATTGCTTTACGGTTTTCGCGGTCATAACCCTTGCCAAAGGCTTGCCATGCGAAATAATTGGTTTCAATCGGGAAATCACAAGCCATGCGCTCTAATCGGGCTTTTAGTAAATTGGCCATGTCACCTTGTGCAGATTCGTTTAGATCATCAAACTGGGCAGGAGGAATGCCCAGACCATAAAGGCTTTCCGGCTTTTTGCACATCATACGTACAAATTTTTTATCGAAGACCGGCCCTAATGTACGGTCGAATATGACTTTTTGTTCTTCTAGTGATTTGGCTTTTAAGATGTCTCTGGGGTCTTGTTTATACATTTTTGAAACAAGATGAACTGTGGCAATGAATTTTCCAAGAAGACCGAATGTATAAACATTCTTTTTGAACATATTGATACGGCGACCTAATGTTGGAACTTTCTTTTCCCAGAATTTGCGGGAGAATTCATCAAGATGAGGGGCAATATAAGTATCGTAATTTTCAATATTTTTAGGATCATCCGCGCATCCGAAAAACAAGAAAAAGCTTTCATAATCAGGCAGATATCTGGCTGCAGCGATTTTTAATCGGCCCAACGCTACGTGTGCGGGGTTCAGGTCAATGGCTGTAATACCTGCAGGGTTTTCTGTAAGGTAATTCATAACATTACAACCGCCCGAACAAATGGTCATGATACGGCTTGAGGGATCAATTCTAAGTGCCTTTATGTCTACTTCCGGATCTTCCCAAATCTGCGGATATACAAAACCACGAAAAGCCAGCGTGAATAAGCGCTCTTGAATACCGCGTTTAGATGTAATCTTGTTATCGTGAACCGCCTTTTTAAGTAGGTTTCTATCTACTTTTGTTCCGGCTTCTTCTGAAATTTTTATATCAGCACTCATTCTTTTCTCATATCTCTTGAAATAGGTGGAAAGCTATATATAAAAAACCCTAATAAAGCAAACAAGGATTTACTTTCCGAGGCGAAATTTTTTGCACAATATAGTAAAACAGGATCAAAGACAAGAAGACACGGGTCATCGGCGAGTCATTTATGGCGCTCCGGAGGGTCATGATGCTAGAATTTTAGCGAAGATGGCGCTGGAGGTGATGTCAGATGACCGTGTTCACGTGCATATTGCATTAGATGATGCACGTATATCGGTGCTTAAAGAGCTTTTGGCTTTTTTTGCTCCTCAAGTGAGAGTTTTGACTTTTCCGGCTTGGGATTGTTTGCCCTATGACCGTGTTTCGCCTCATGCTGATATCATTGCGCAACGTGTGTCTTGTCTGACGCAGCTTATGGCGTGGGAGCATGAGAAGGAGCGCTATCCAAGAATATTATTGACCAGTGTTAATGCATCATTGCAGCGAGTAATGCCGCGCTATGTTTTGCGAGAGGCTTCGTTTTCAGCCAAATCCGGCGAATGCATAAATATTGAAGATCTACAGCTCTTTTTGACTCAAAATGGTTATGTTCGCAATGAAACAGTGCGGGATGTAGGGGAATACGCTATACGCGGCGGGATTATTGATCTTTTTCCTGCGGGCTATGAAAAACCTTTGCGTCTTGATTTATTCGGGGATGAAATCGAGAGCGTCAAAACTTTTGATCCATTAAGCCAGCGCACCAAGAAAAGTATTAAATCTTTTTCCTTACAACCTGCAACCGAGTTTTTTATGGATCAGGGCTCGATCTCGCGCTTTCGGGGCGCTTATCGTGAGGCGTTTGGTGCTGTGCGGGGCGGTGACCCACTTTATGAAGCTGTGGGTGAAGGGCGGCGCTATAACGGGATTGAGCATTGGCTGCCCTTATTCTACGAGAACATGGATACGATTTTTGATTATGTACCGGATGCTTCGGTTAGCATAGACATGCATGGAGATGATGCACATAAAGAGCGCATGGAGCAAATAAGAGATTTCTATCAGGCGCGTAAAACCTTGCAGAAAACAAAAAGTAATGGGGCTCAGGGAGCAGTTTACAATCCTGTGCCGATTGACGCTTTGTATATTGATGATGAGCAATGGCAGGACTTAACAGGGCAGAGTTTCATATTGTCAAACTTTGGCGCACCGGAAGATAAGCTGAGTGATGGGAGCCGTGACGCAGGTGCGAGAAAAGGGCGTGACTTTGCGGATCTCAGGGCGATTCCGGATGGGGATGTTCTGGGCGGTGCCTTGGAACACATTGCTGGGCTTAAGGCGCATGGTAAGAAGGTCATGATTGCTTGCTATTCCGAAGGATCAAGGCAGCGTCTTGAAGGGATGTTGGAAAAAATATCCTCGGACAGACTTCTGGAATGTAGATCATCCGAAGATTTTAAAAAATTTAAGTCCAATAATATTGGCATTGCTATTTTAGGCTTGGCTCACGGATTTGACTCCTCTGATCTGGCGGTTTTGACAGAGCAGGACATTTTGGGGGATCGTTTAACCCGTAAGGCCAAAAAATCCCGTAAGGCCGATAATTTTCTGCGCGAAGTCTCGGCACTGGATGAGGGGGATCTGGTGGTGCATATTGATCACGGGATCGGGCGATTCATGGAACTTGAGACATTGAGTGCGGCAGGTACGGTTTATGATTGTCTGAAAATTGAATATGCGGATGGTGATAAGCTTTATGTGCCTGTGTTAAATCTTGAAGTGCTTTCACGTTTTGGAAGCGATGAAGGTACGGTGCAACTTGATAAGCTTGGTGGAGCAGGATGGCAAGCCCGCAAAGCCAAGGCCAAGAAGAATCTTATGGATATGGCGGAAGGGCTATTGAAAACGGCGGCGACGCGTAAGCTTAATAAGGCCGAGCCGTTGCATCTGGAAGATGGGCTTTATGAAGAGTTTGCCGCACGTTTCCCCTATCAGGAAACGGAGGATCAGAGCCGCGCTATTGACGAGGTTATTGAAGGTATGGCGGGCGGATATGCCATGGATCGCCTTGTCTGCGGGGATGTGGGGTTTGGAAAAACGGAAGTAGCAATACGCGCGGCATATGTCGCGGCAATGTCAGGTGCGCAAGTGGCTTTGGTTGTGCCGACAACGTTGCTTGCACGCCAGCATTATGCGAATTTTTGTAAAAGATTTGAGGGTACATCTATTCGGATCGGACAACTTTCAAGGCTTGTTCCGGCAAAGGACGCAGCCAAAACACGGGGCGGACTGGAAGACGGTTCAATTCAGATTGTAATAGGAACTCATGCCTTATTTGCCAAAAGCGTGAAATTCGATAATCTTGGTCTTGTGATTGTGGATGAAGAGCAACGCTTTGGTGTGAAGCAAAAAGAGCGTCTCAAGGAAATCAAGAATAATGTTCATGTGTTGACTTTGACGGCCACACCTATTCCGCGCACGTTGCAAATGTCACTGA